>CAZNQZ010000100.1:2480-7125 GCA_964575245.1 uncultured Lachnobacterium sp.
AATCCGCAGGAGCACTCAGAGCGCCACCGGGATTTCATGAGGAGCTTTCCGCAGCGCGGACACGCCAGCTTCGTCTCCTCCGGCGCCTGCCGGTCCGGGAAATCGAACACAATCCTGACCTTCCCGTCCTCTGCGCGCTCCATTTTGAGACAGGCGTCAAATTTGCTTCCATTTTTTGCCTTAAACCCCCGGATCAAATCCGTGTGCCCCTCTCCCAGGAGCTTTTTGACACTGGAAATAGGAGGCAGCTTCCCTGCAATTTTTCCCACAGAAAAGCGGCAGCTCGCCTCGTCGTCCGCGGTATAATTGACGCAGCCGTAGCCAAAGGGGGTCTTTTTGATCTTCCCGCCACAGACCGGACATGATACATCCGGCACAAGCTCCGGCTCTACCTCAGAAAAATCAAAGGAAACAGACACCTTCCCGCTCTCCTCCTCCCGCTCCAGTTTCAGACAGGCGTCAAATTTTTTTCCCGCCCTGGATTTAAAACCGCGGATGGTTCCGGTGTGCCCCTCCTTGAGAAGGCCCTTTGCCTGTTCCTCCGACAACGCGACCCCCGCAATCTCTCCGATACTGAAGTTGCAGCCGGATTTGTCGGTTTTATAATTGCTGCACCCGTATCCGAAGGGCGTGGTCACCATCTCCCCGCCGCAGACCGGACACGCCGCGCCGATTTTCCTCTTTACTCCCTTCGCATCCTTTCCCGCGTAGGAGCTGATTTTTTCGGCGAGAGCCTCTCTCAGATTCTGGTCGCGCATCTTTAAGGTTTCCGTGCGGATAAAATCCTCCAGCTTTCTCCGATAGTCCCAGAAATCCACTGTCCCCTGCGTGATTCCCTCCAGCCCCTTCTCCCACGAAGCCGTCATCTTCGGGTTTAAAAGCGCGGGAACCGTCATATTCACCACCTCATAGACCATCTCGCCGAGCCTCTCCGGAGTGAGCACCTGCGTCTTTTTATTCAGGTTCAGATATCCGATTCGGACCAGCTTTTGGATGATCTCCGCGCGGGTCGCCGAGGTGCCGATTCCTGAGCCCCTGATCTGCTCCCGCAGCTCCTCATCCTCAATGAGCTGTCCCGCGTTCTCCATCGCCAGCACCATCGAACCGGAGGTGTAGCGCTTCGGCGGGGAGGTTTTGCCCTCCCGGACAGTGTAGCCGCCAACCGTGACCGCATCTTTGGCGCGAAGTGTTTCGGCCAGCGCAAAAAGCGCCTCCGCGTTCGCCGGCTCCTCCGAATCCTCCCCGCTTCCCCGGTCCTCCTCTCCGGCAGCCTCCCGCTGTGCATGATCCGATCCCTTTTCTTTCTTGCCTGGTATACCTGCAATCTCCAGATAGCCCGGTTTTTTCAGTGCCTTTGCGGTCGCGAAAAAAAGCTCCCTGTGTTCCCCGGCCTCAACCGACACGGCGAGCTTTACCGTCATATATTCGGCGGGAGGATAAAAAATGCTTAAAAATCTCCGCACAATCAGATCGAACACCGCGCGCTGCAGCGTGTTCAAAGCTTTCAGCTCAGTGAGCTGTCCGGTTGGAATAATTGCATAGTGGTCCGTAATCTTGGAGTCGTCCGTGTACTGCGTCTTTGCTATACCCGCGTACAACCGATTGTCCACGATGTTCTTCACAAAGGCAGCCGCCGGCCCGTAACCCGCCAGACGGCTGATATTCCCCGCGATCTCCTTCGCCACGGCTGTGGAGAGCACCCGGGCGTCCGTCCTCGGGTAGGTCGTCAGTTTCCGTTCATAAAGGGTCTGCGCCGCTTCGAGTGTCTGATCCGGGCTTATTTTAAAGCGCTTCGCACACTCCGCCTGCAGCTCCGCAAGGTTAAAGAGCAGCGGCGCGCGCTTTCTCGACGTCCCCTTCTCCACAGACTCAACATAAGCCGCACCGCCCGCGAGGCTCTCAATCAGCGCCTGGGCATGCTCCTTTTCCTTAAAGCCATTCTCCTTATACAGAAGAGGAGACTCGAAATACTTCGAGCCCTCCGCTGCCTTCCACTCTCCCTCTACACCAGCGTCCGTAAAGCGCCCCAGCACGCGGTAAAACGGAGTCTCCGCAAATTCGCGGATCTCCCGTTCCCTTTTTACCACCATGCCAAGCACGCAGGTCATCACCCGCCCCACGGCAATCGCCGTGTAGGAGCGCGTTCCCGCCGCATCGTTGAGCAGGCCCGCGTACTTGACCGACATCACGCGGGAGAAATTGATGCCCATCGCATAGTCCTCAATCGTGCGCATAATCCCGGAGTATCCGAGATTCGCGTAGTCCGACATCGGCCTTGCCTCGCGGATGCCCCGCAGAATCTCCTCCTCGGTCTGGGAGTCGATCCATACGCGCAGCTCCTCCATCCCCGGACGCACCCCGCCAAAATTGCGGATGTTCTCCTCGATGGTCTGCCCTTCCTTCCCTGCATCCCCGGCCCAGTAGACCCGCTCGATATCCTCGCGCATCAGCATGGCATGCACCACGTCGTACTGTCTTATGACACTTTCAATGACATCGTATTTATAGGTTTCAGGCAGAAACGGCAGATCCTCCAGCTTCCATTTTTTATACCGGATATCGTAGCTCTCCGGATACACCAGACCAACCAGATGTCCCACACACCAGGTAATGACATAGGCGTCGTTTTCTATGTAGCCGTCCCCTCGCCCGCTCACCCCCAGAACACGCGCAAATTCCCGCGCTACCGAGGGCTTCTCCGTAATAATCAGTGACTTTCCCATAGTGCTACAGCTCATTCATATCAATGAGCTCAAATCTTTGATCCATCTTGACATACTCCGTGAGCGCCGGCTCAAACGACCTCGCGGAAAACAGATAGTAGTGATCCGACCGGATCTTCGCCTGCTCCATAGCCGTCGCCATCTCCTCGCACATCGCCATCGTCATCTGAGGCTTCTCCCAGTTGCAGAATCCTACGATATTCTGCCGGTCCTCGCTCTGCGCAATAATGTCGAGGTTGCCGGTCTTTCCGACCCACGTCCCGATCTTGTGGATTGCAAAGGGAACACGCCCCACCTGATTTAAGAGCATCAGATACTCCATGCAAACATCGCGGAAATAGCGGTTTAAGTAGGCATCCAGCTCACGGGCGATAAAGCAGTCATAAAATTCGGAGCTCTCCATCAGGTAGAGATCCGACAAATGCGGAAAAATAAATTTAAACCAGAAATTAACATAGGTATCCCTGATCTGATATACACCCTTCTTGGCATTGTCCCAGCCGCCGGTCTGAAAGGACTCCACCTTCTCCACAACGTCGAAATAGCTCAGGTTCTTCATATAAACGCTGATCTTGGCGCGGGAAAATCCGGTGGCAAGAAACAGATCATTCAATTTGTTGTGCCCCCGCGCGATCGCGGAGAGAATCGTATTGTACACCGAGAGCTCGCGCAGCTCCGAGGAGATCAGCTCCTGTGCGGCGTTAAAGAGCTCCCCATCCTCCGATAAAACCAGACGGCAGATATTGTCCTTGAAGGAACTCTTGGGATTCCACCGCGCCATATAGCTCGGGACTCCGCCGATGGCGCCGTAAATCTTCACGCACTCACTGACAGAGAGTGTGGGAAACCGACGCACCACATCCAGAAAATTTAAGTTATTGATCTTGATATAGCTGTCCACCCGCTTGGCATCATCGCCCATCAGCTCCTTCATGTCCTGCTCGACCCACGCGATGGAGGAGGATGCCAGAAGTATCATCACAGGACCCGGATAAAGCCGCTTTGCTTTGAGCTTAACGATACTCCCGAAAAAACCCGGATCCTTCCGCATCACATACTGCACCTCGTCGATGACCACGACCAGCTTGCTGGAGTCGCCGCTCTTGATACGGTTAAAATATTCGTCATAGGTATGTTTCTGGAGCTTGACCTCAAATCTTCGAACAATCTCTTCTCCCATCATACGGAGCTGGTCCTCCGGGCTCGTCTCGCGACAGCGGTAATAAAATACCTTCTTCCCCTGAACAAACTCACGGATCAATGACTCCTTCTCGCAGCCAAGCCTTCCATACAGAACTACAACGGAATTCGCGCTCCGCGCAAAATAATCCTCGAGCATATTGATATCTGTCGCTTTTGTATTCATTACCAACCTCCATAACCATGGCGTTCTTTCGGTGAAAAGTTGTAGTGCTTTAAAATTATATCACTTTTTAATAAAATACACAATAGAAAAAAGCGGCTATGTCAAAAAACATAGCCGCCTTTTCATATTTTCATAATTACTTTCTGGAAATGTACCCCTGCGCCTTTAAGAGCTCCGCGCAGAGCACTGCGCCGCCTGCCGCGCCGCGCACCGTATTGTGGGAGAGACCAACAAACTTCCAGTCATAGACACTGTCCTCCCGGAGCCTGCCCACAGAGATTCCCATGCCGTGCTCATAATCCACATCCAGCTTCACCTGCGGACGGTCATCCTCCTCCATCACCCGGATAAACTGCTTCGGCGCACTTGGCAGATCAAGCTCCTGCGGAAGCCCCTTGAGCTGCACCAGCTTTTCAATCAGCTGCTCTTTTGTGGGCTTTTTCCGGAATTTCACAAATACCGCCGCCGTATGGCCGTTCAACACCGACACCCGAAGACACTGACAGGTGATCACCGGGCTTTGGGCCGGAACAATCTGTCCGTTCTCCACCTTTCC
>CAZNQZ010000101.1:0-3345 GCA_964575245.1 uncultured Lachnobacterium sp.
GGAATTTAACGAACTGGAGGAAAAATGATGCGGCTGTATTACTTTGAACTGAAAAAAATTTTTAAGAAAAGGAGCACATGGATCACCCTCCTTGCGGCCCTTGCGCTGCAGGCGTTCATCGGCTTTTCCGGCTTTATCACCGACTTTATGTACGGCAGAAACGCCACCCAGATACGGGCGGGCGGCCGCCTCATTGACGGGCGCATCCTCGATGACTCTCTCCTATCTGATCTGCAGGCCTCCCGCCAAAAACGGCAGGAACTGGACAGCGGCTACCGCAACAGCAAGATCTACCTCCACGAGGTACTGCCCTACGAGGAGCTCTACTATACGCTGGCACAGTGCGGCATAAACCCGCTGACCACAGGGACAGTCAAAGAGCTGCTTGCGGCAAGGGCAGAGGCCATGCAGGAACTCCGGGAGGCATACGGTCTCTCAGAATCAGAAAAATCATACTGGCAAGAGCGTGAGGCCCGGCTTCCCGCAGCGTTCACCTGCAGCTATGCTAGTGCCTACCAGACCCTCGTCTCAATGAACGGATTCTACATGACCTGTATGATCCTGACCTTTTTCTCCGCCGTCTGCATGGTAAATGTATTTACTGAGGAGGAGAGCTTACGAACCAGCCAGCTCCTCTTATGCTCACGGCGCGGAAGGGAGCCCCTCTATGCCGCAAAGCTTGCCGCCGGATGTACCGTAAGCCTCCTGGCCGCCCTGCTTCTGGCCGCGGTGGAAATGCTCGGCCAGTTCCTTTACTATGGCACGGATGGGTTTGGCGGGCAGTTTCAGACGACCATTTCTTTTTGCGATTCCAGAGCTCTGAGCATCGGACAGGTGATGCTTCTGATGCTCCTGCTATTGCTATTGTCCTCGCTCCTCACCGGGCTTGCCGCGATGCTTCTCGCGCTCTTTCTGCACCACAGCGTCGGCGCAACATCGACCCTTATCGCGCTCCTGTTCGCCTCTCGCCTGATCCCGATCCCGATGCGCTGGCGTCTGCTCTCCCAGCTCTGGAACCTGCTTCCGCTCAATCTGCTAAAGATTGATCAGGGCTTTTTGGATCTGAGGCTCTTTGGCGCGGGCGGACTCAGGCTGACCAGCTACCAGTTTGCGCCGATCCTGTACCTGCTTACCGCCGCGGGGCTCATTCTCCTCGGCCGCCGCGCATACTGCAAATATAAATAATATCATCTGGACTCCAGATCCTTATTTAACCCGTTCAGGTAGGGCACCAAAACACCGGAGACCTTCGGCAGAAAAAAGGCGGGGTCCAGCTCTTCATAACGAAAGCTCTTGCGCCCGCCCCCCGCGCCGCGCTCCCAGAACCGCAGAAGGTCGGCAAAGCGCAGGTAATAGAATTCATCCCGGTGCGTGAAGGAGATCAGGAGAAAGGCAACGCCGTCCTGCTCCTCAAACTGCCGCATGAACGCTACCTGATGCTTATGGACGTTGGCGAGGGGAAAGGTATCCGAACCACACTCCTTCGCGTCAAAGCAGACCGGAATGCCCTGCACGGCGCCAATGTAGTCTACGGTACTCTTCTGCTCGAAGTAAGCGAGGGTGATGTGGCGGCTCTCCTTGTCAATATGGATGGGGGTGATCGGCGTTGGAATTTTCTGGATCAATGCAAGACGGTTTTCTCTGTATTTTTCATTGGTTTGGTTGATGAGCTCCTCTAAGGCAGAGCCTCTGAGCCCACGGGAATTCCAGGTTGACATCAGACTTTTTCTCCTATATCCATCACCCGCGCGAACACCTCAGGCGGCTCGGCGCAGATCACCCTGCCGTCCGGAAGCTCAACGCGGTATGCGTGAAGCAGTTGATGTTTTACATGAAGAGCTTCATGCAGGTTCTGATTGATCCTCCCGTTCCCGTACTTGGGGTCTCCGGCGACGGGATGGCCGATTGATGCGAGATGCGCCCGGATCTGATGGGTTTTTCCTGTGATCAGATGAACCTCCAGCAGCGTGAACGCGCCGCTGTGCGAAACCACGCGGTACTCCGTCTCGATCGGTACTGCCCCTTCACGCTCCTCCGGAAAGACCTGAACCTGATTCTGAACCTCATCCTTAGACAGATATCCCTTCAAATGAGCCCCCTCCTTCAGCTCTCCCACCACAATCGCGCGGTAAACTTTCTGAATTGAACGCTCGCGCAACGCCTCAGAGAGCCACTGCGCCCCCTTTAAGGTCTTTCCCATAAGGATCAGGCCGGTGGTGTTGCGGTCGAGCCGGTTGCACACGGAGGGACGAAAAGTGCAAAAAGCCTCCGGCTTCATGGCGTTTGTGCGGATCAGATAGCCCAAAAGGATTTCGTTTGCGCTGACGTCCGACGGTTCCGCCTTCTGAGAGAGCATATTGTAAGGCTTGTCAGCCGCAAGGATGTCATCGTCCTCATAAATTACTTTAAGCCCGCGCATCGAAAGCCTTCCCAGCATCTCATACTCACGCAGCAGCTCCCCGCGGTCGGCGGCAAACTTTAAAAAGGTATCATCACTCAGGAAAAGCTTCACGTGATCCCCTTCCCGCAGGATCTCGCCGCCCGCTGCCTTCTTCCCGTTCCATGTGATATTCTTTTTGCGGAGCATCCGGTAGAGAAAGCCCGCGTTGGCATTTGGCAGAATCTTCTTTAAGTATTTGTCCAGCCGCTGGCCGGACTCGCCGGGCGCAATCAGAAAATCTCTCATTCCCCTCTCCTACACCTCAAAGAATAGATTCATAATCTTTCGGATCTCCTTCTTTAAGTCTGCGTCCGTGTACACGCATTTCATCACGGCACGCTTAATCCTGTCCTCATAGTTGGTTCCGGCGCACGTGCCCAGCACCTCCCGCAGAGTGAGCTGAACCAGACTCAAATCATGCGTTTTGGGGTCTTCGATCATATTTTCATACACCTTGTGGTTGTAGTTTTTGCTGACTGTGTTGTACTCGATGATCGCATACTCCACCCACTGCTGATAATCCATCATTTTGCGTCCTTCTCCCTCTGCTTCTTTTTGTGAATGTTTCGGATAGTTTTCTTTTTGCGCGGCTTTTCCTGCCCACGGTTTCTTTCGTGCTCTCCCGCCTTCCGCTTTGGGCGAATCAGGCACTTCCTGTCATAACCGATCAGATCCGTCCGCCCCGCTTTCGTCAAAGCCTCGTATACCAGCTCGTAGTTCTTCGGATTCCGGTACTGGATCAGGGCGCGCTGCATCGCCTTCTCATGGGGATTGTCCGCCACACACACCGGCTGCATCGTGCGCGGGTCAAGCCCCGTGTAGTACATGCAGGTAGAGATCGTGGAGGGCGTCGGGTAAAAATCCTGCACCTGCTCCGGCATATAGCCCAGATCCCGCAGATACTC
>CAZNQZ010000101.1:3355-3912 GCA_964575245.1 uncultured Lachnobacterium sp.
CCGCAAGCTCGACTGCCTCCTTCAGGCCAGAGCCCGGATGGGAGGACATGAGATAGGGCACAAGATACTGCTGTTTCCCGAGCTTTTGATTCATCTTATTATATGCGCTCACAAAACGCCGGTAAACCTCCTCCTTCGGTTTCCCGAGTTTTTCCAGCACAGTGTCAGAGATGTGCTCCGGAGCGACCTTGAGCTGACCGCTGACATGATGCTCGCAGAGCTCCCGCAAAAACGCCGGGTCTTTATCATACATCAGGTAATCAAAGCGGATGCCGGAGCGGATAAATACCTTTTTGACGCCCGGCAGCGCGCGCAGCTTGCGCAGAAGCGCGATGTAATCGCTGTGGTCGACCTTCAGATTTTTGCACGGCGTCGGGAACAGGCACTGACGGTCCCTGCAGGCGCCCATCGTGAGCTGCTTATCGCAGGCAGGGGCGCGGAAATTTGCCGTCGGACCTCCCACGTCGTGAATATAGCCCTTAAATTCCGGGTCCCGGGTGAGAAGCTCCGCCTCCGCAACAATCGACGCATGGCTCCTTGTCTGGACAATCCTGCCC
>CAZNQZ010000101.1:3922-7076 GCA_964575245.1 uncultured Lachnobacterium sp.
AGTGCACAGAAACTGCAGCCTCCGTAGCAGCCCCGGCTGCTGACCAGCGAAAATTTGACCTCGCGGATAGCGGGCACGCCGCCCTCCTCATCATAGGAAGGATGCGCGCTCCGCATGTAGGGGAGCGCGTACACCGCGTCCATCTCCTCCGTGGTAAGCGGCATGGCGGGCGGGTTCTGCACCACGTACAGACTGCCGCCATAGGGCTCGCACAGGCGTTTTCCGGAAAACGGGTCCGTGTTCTGATACTGGGTGTAAAAGCTTCTGGCAAACAGGTTTTTATCCTCTCGGATTTCATCGTAATCCGGCAGCATCACAGCGTCCGCAGCCAGCGCTTTGTCCCTTGTCTTAAACACAGTCCCCGCAATATAGGTGATATCCTTTACGTCGATCCCTGCTGCAAGCGCGTCCGCGATTTCCACAATGCTGCGCTCCCCCATTCCGTAGGAGATCAGATCCGCCCCGGAATCCAAAAGCAGGGAGCGCTTCACGCGGTTCGACCAGTAATCATAGTGTGCGAGCCTCCGAAGGCTCGCCTCAATCCCGCCTGCAATGATGGGTTTCGTCTTATAGGTGCGGCGAATCAGATTCCCGTATACCACCGCGGCATAATCCGGCCTCCTGCCCATGACGCCGCCCGGAGTATAGGCGTCCGCGCTCCTCCGTTTCTTTGACACGGAATAATGGTTGACCATGGAATCCATATTGCCTGCGGAAATTAAAAACGCCAGCCTCGGCTCGCCGAGGGCCGAAATGGAGGCGTCATCCCTCCAGTCCGGCTGCGCAATGATCCCCACCGTATAGCCGTGGGACTCCAGCACGCGGGCAATGATCGCGTGCCCGAAGGAGGGATGATCCACATAGGCATCCCCGCAGATATAAACAAAATCCAGCTGCCCGATCCCGCGGTCTGCCATATCCTGTTTTGAAATTGGCAGAAATCCCTCGTACATGCGCTATTCCTCGATATTGACGAGCTTGTTTGCCCTCTCCTTGATCTCCCGCTCCGCCACATCCTCCGGAGCCTGCTCGTAGCGTGCGAACTCATAAGAAAAATTGCCGCTGCCGCTGGTCATGGAGCGCAGCTGCGTGTTGTAACCGTACAGCTCCAGATACGGAATATCCGCCGTGATCTCCTGATAACCGCTCTCCGCGTTCATGCTCATCACACGGCCCCTGCGCTTGTTCAGATCCCCCATGACATCTCCGGTGTAGGCGTCCGGCACCGTGACCTTGAGCGTCGCAATCGGCTCCAGCAGCACCGGAGAGGCTTCCAAAAATCCCTTCTTGAACGCCTGAGCGGCCGCAACCTTGAACGCCATCTCGGAGGAGTCCACCGGGTGGTAGGAGCCGTCGTAGAGCACTGCCTTGACGCCGATGACCGGGTAAGCCGCCAGGGGACCGCTCTTTACCGCCTCCGCAATCCCCTTCTCCACCGCCGGGAAGAAGTTCTTCGGCACGGCTCCGCCCACCACGCACTGATCGAACACGTAGGGCGTATCCAGATCGCCGGAGGGCTCAAAGGTCATCTTGACATGGCCGTACTGCCCGTGGCCGCCGGACTGTTTTTTGTATTTGTACTCCACATCGGATTTCTTGCGCAGCGTCTCGCGGAAGGCAACCTTCGGGCGCTTTAACTCGATCTCCACCTTGTATTTGTCCGCCAGCACGCTCTGCACAATCTCCAGATGCTGATCTCCCATCCCGTACAGCAGAGTCTGACGGTTCTCGCTGTCGTTCACATAATTTAAGGTCAGATCCTCCATGAGAAGCTTCTGGATCGCCTGTGAAGCCTTGTCCTCATCTCCCTTGTTTTTCGCCGTGTAGCGCATGGAGACATAGGGCTTGGAAATATTCGCGCGGATGTAGGCAACCGGGTTGTTCCGCACGGAAAGGGAATCCGTGGTCGTGGTCTTCACGAGCTTTGCGAGAGCGCCGATATCCCCCGCATGGAGCTCCGGCACCTCCTCCGTCTTGTTGCCGCACAGCACATACAGATGCCCGGTTTTCTCATCGCAGTCCCTGTGATAGTTATACAGCACATCATCCGTCTTCAGCACACCGGAATTCACCTTGATCAGCGAATACTTGCCGATATAGGGATCGACAATCGTCTTGAACACATAGGCGCTCTTCGGCTTGGAAAAATCGTAGTTCGCCTGATAGACCTCGTTGGTCGTCGTGTTGATGCCCGCGCACTCGCGCTTATCCGGGCTGGGCAGATACTTGACAATATCGACCATGAGGGTGTACATGCCGCGCGCCATGATGTTTGAGCCCATGAGCACCGGCACGATGGAGCCGTCGATGACGTTCACGCGCAGCGCCTGACGGATCTCGTCCTCCGAGAACTCGTCTCCGCCGAAATAGCGGTCCATAAACTCCTCGCTGGTCTCCGCCACCGCCTCCATGAGCGCGCTGCGGCAGATGCCGAGATTTTCCTGAGAGTATTCCGGCACGTCAAATTTGTCCACGGTTCCCTTCTCATTCCAGCGCTTCGCCCTCTGCTGAACCACATTGACATAGCCCACAAATGTTCCGTTCTCGCGGATCGGAAGGTGGAACGGCGCGATCTTTCTCCCGTAGAGCTGCTGCAGATCCTCCACCACCTCACGGAAGCTCGCATTGTCCACATCCATCTCCGTGACAAAGATCATGCGGGGCAGCTTATATTTCTCGCAGATCTCCCACGCGCGCTTGGTCCCGGTCTCAATCCCCGCCTTGCCGGACACCACAATAATCGCCGCGTCCGCCACGGAAACCGCCTCCTCCACCTCTCCGACGAAGTCAAACAGTCCCGGCGTATCCAGAATGTTGATCTTTACATCACCC
Source organism: uncultured Lachnobacterium sp. (assembly GCA_964575245.1). Classification (GTDB taxonomy): domain Bacteria; phylum Bacillota; class Clostridia; order Lachnospirales; family Lachnospiraceae; genus Roseburia. The sequence goes on from CAZNQZ010000101.1 coordinate 6,755, forward strand.
CACGGAATCGGAATCACGGATGTATGAATCGAAAACTGCCGCTTCGTCTCCTCCTTGTCATAGTCGCTGATAGTGTTGCCGTCTGTCACCGTCCCCATCCGGTTTGTCAGACCTGCCAGATAGGCCATTGCCTCTGCCAGCGATGTCTTGCCGCAGCCCCCATGCCCGAGAAGTACCACGTTGCGGATCTTGTCAGTCGTGTAAACGTTCATAGTAAATACCCTCCTAATATGTAATCTTGCACGGGTGTACGGTCTGTGTTCGGATCACCAATGCAGTATATAGATATATTGTACTAAAAAACACCATCCTTTACAAGCCT
>CAZNQZ010000102.1:0-7053 GCA_964575245.1 uncultured Lachnobacterium sp.
CATGAAACGGCTGCCGGCGGTTAGTTGCCGTCAGCCCCGTTGCCCTGTACGTTTACGGTCTTGGTACAGGAGATGGAGGCGCCTGTGCAGGAAAGTGCTCTCGTGGTCGCCTCATCGCCGGTGGATGCCCATACCTTGTAGGTCACATCGTCGCCGGACTTATACGCGTCTGCAAGCAGCGTGCGGGTAACCGTAACCGAATTGCCGCTGACAGAGCATGGAAACTCGGATCTCGCATCCGCAATAGAGCCGCTGAAGGTCAGCGTTACGGTAGAGGCAGACGAAATATGCTCCACCGTGTCGCTGTGGATACAGTGAACTTCAAAAACATGACTGCTGCCATCCCAGTCCTGAACAGAGGCAGCGCTTACCGTCCAGCATTCTGCGGAACTCATTCCGCCGCTCGCCAGATATACGCCCTCGGCAAGCTCCTCTGTACTCAAAACAATGGGCTTCTCATAATTTTTCATTTTACTCCTCCTCCTTATCCAAATATTCCGATACATCTATACTTACTTTTATATTACTCCAATTTTTTAATAATTTCAATATTTTTTCAAAAATAATTCCATCCCCTTGCGTTTGAGCAGCATAAATTCCTCCAGCCGGTGCCAGGCCAGCAGATAGACGAGATTTGTGATGCACAGACATAAGAGAAGGCGCAGGATACAGAGTGCGGGCAGCGGCCCCGAAAAGAGCCGGCACAAACGGTCCGCGGCGAACCAGACGGCGAAGGTCAGAGCCGCATACCTGCCAAATTTTCGGAAGTAGCTGACCGCCGGACAGTGCAGCCTGTGCCTGTAGAGCATATAGGGCTCCACCCACAGAGAGACGGTCACAATGCTGACCGTTGTTCCGGCAAACACGCCGAGCGCCCCCAGATACTTTCCCAATACAAGGGAGACTGCCAGATTGACCGCCGCCTCCGCCAGCGATTTGTAACGGTCATACCAGAATACCCCGAGGGAGTCCCGGAAAATCAGTGTCGGCTGACGCAGCCCAGTGAGATAGAAATTCAGGCACAACACCAGCGTTATCTGCTCCGGAAACACATATTGTGCGCCGAAAAACAGCCCCACGAAGGGATTTAACACCTCATAGAGGCAGACGGCGGCGACGCCGAACACCCACTGGCCCAGAAAAAAGGATGCCTCGAAGATATTGCGCGTCTGCTCCTCGCCGCTCTCCACCCCCAGATTTCCCACACTCGCGGTAATCCCCGCAAACATCTGATTGAGAATCTGGCGGACGGAGCCGATCACCAGAAAATAATTGGTATAGCAGCCCACACTCCCGATCCCTGCCAGGGCCGACAGGAGCAGATTATCCGTGTTGTTCACAATCACCGCACCCGTCTTGTGCATAAACATGGCCCGGACATTGTGATAAATCTCCCGCCGCCCGGAGTCCGGCAGACGGCTTACCTCCCTGTCCTTCAGATACGGATACATGCGGTCCGCCCGCGCCGAAATGCAGAGATTGGTCGCCACCGTACAGACGGACATCACTGACACATAGAGCAGAAAATTCTTAGTGAACACAAGCACTGCAATCTGCAGGATGCTCTGAACCAGCCAGCCCGCCGTCTGATAGAGTACTCCTATATAGGCGAGCTGGTGCGCGTCGATCAGAGTGCGCTTGTAGATCAGCAGATAGGACAGCACGGAATTGGCGAGGTACAGCAGATAGATCAGGGTCAGATGCTCCACGCCCGGCTGCTCCCGGAACAGATATCCCAGAAACGGCACAAGGGAAAGCCCTGCCGCCAGCACCAGAAGCGCCACGCCCCGGTAAAAATTCCGATACATCCGCATCAGGGATTTCTGGAGTGCAAGGTCGCCGTCCGCAATGGGCCTGTAGAGGGCAAAGGTGATGGCCGTCCCCACCCCCAGCTCCGACAGGGACAACACATTCAATATATCGTTGAACAGCCCGTTGATCCCCACATACTCCTGACTGAGCATATGTGTAAACACCACTCTGGACACAAAGCCGCCAAAGATGGCCACAAGCCTGGCAGCGATCGCCACGGTGGCGTTGCGGGCCGAATACTCCGTCCTGCTCTTTTCGGTCACTGTACCCTCTCATTCTGCGGTGCCTTCCCGCGCTCAAAGCACGAGGCCTTTGGCAGTATCCGCTCAAACGCGTTTTTGACAGCCTCTCCGGCGTCTCTCGCCTGTTCCTCAGGAATCGTCCCGTCATTCACGCAAAGCATCTTTTTCTTTTGACGGACGATCGCGTGAACCAGCCGCCCAATATTCCCCTCCACCGGGAAATAGGCAAAATTTTTTTGAATATTTTTCGCATAAAACCGCCCGGTGAGCTTCTGGTATTCCCGAAACAGATAGGGGGTCAGATCCGTCTCGCTGCGGAACCGGTTGTTCGACATGGCGGTAAGAGCCTCCCCCTCCTTCTCCCAGAGCTCGCGAAAGGTGCTCTTTAAAAAGGGCATCGGCCCGTGCTGCGTGTAAAAGGCGGTAAAGCGCGGAAACGCGAGCTCCAGCAGATTGTAGAAAAAGTACAGGGGCGGATAACCGACATGAAAATAGTTTCTCCACTGGCTGCGTATGTTCTTCCGCTTGTCAAAATATTTTGCCAGCACCAGCGCATTGTTTAAATACAGATGGGACATGACCGGATTGTCCGGATTCGCAACCACCGGCTGGAGCGCCAGCATATCGCAGGGCAGGCCGCGGCGGAAGAAATCCTCCTGAACCACAGCCCTCGTCAGGAACACATCGTCGTTAAAATAGACAAACTGCTCCGACAGCCCTCCGATGCGGTGCAGATAAATCTCAATCACATTGCTGTTGAAGGTGGGGAGAAACTCCTTCGGAATAAATTCCTCGTGCCGCACCACATGCAGCTTCGGGCAGTCCACATCCAGCCATTCGGGCACATGCCCCCAGGTCACCAGATGCACCTTCCGCACCCAGGGCGCAAACCGCTCAACACCGCGGAACCAGTAGCGGAACAGGCCGAAATCCCGATAGCGCTCCTCCCTTGCATCCTCCCCGTTCCCCGGAATATAGGTTTCCTTCTCCCTGCGCCACTTTGGATCATTCCCGTCCAGCCAGGTCACTACAAAATCAATCTCCTGCATGATGTCCTCCGCATTTCTCCCAGAGCTTCATCTGCCGCGCAAGCTCCCCGCGCCTCCCCGCGCTCTTCATGACCGAGCGGATCGGGCCTCTCTTCAGCCTTCGGCTGTTTCGCACAAAGACAGTGAGGGTCACGATCCATAGCATGGGCCACAGCAGCACACATTTGGATGCCTTTGGATGGTTCATCCGCATCTGGTGATGAAATTCTCTCCCGTATGCGAAAATTCCGCTCCCCTGCACCGCCACCATGCGCTCCGGGCTCGACCTTCCGAATTCCTCCGCCTCGAACACATCACACAGGAAACGCTCCGCCAGCTCCGGATTGCTCTCCCCCTCCAGAAATTCCCGGCGGAGCCCCAGAGAAATCACACAGCACTCCGTCACCGTGCGCGCGAATTCATAGACCCCGCTTTTTTTCGCGAGGCATGCGAACTCCTCCCACGCGCTCCCCTTTCCCTGTCCGTTCCAGAAAACGGTCCAGTCGCAGAGAAGCTTGAGCCCGAAGCCCGCTCGGAGGAAATGCTGCAGCATGTGCAATAGAAGCTGGAACGCCTGATCGGCATCCCCCAGAAGCGGGAAGAAAACGCCCATACACGGGCGGAAAACGATGCGGTCCGCGAAGCAATCCGCGATCTCCTCCATGCAGGCGTTGACCGGCCCATGGACAAAGGGCTCCGCCAGCATCACATGCAGCTCCACGCTGATCCCCTCCCCGGATCGACAGACCACATGATGGTTCGCGTGCTGCTCCTGCAGCGCCCGGTAGCCCTCCCGCTCCATCACGGTCTGCGCCCGCGCGATGTCCTGTTCCCGCACCAACAGATCCACATCCCCCGATTTGCGCAGCTCCGGAACCGGATAATGGGCAGCCGCACCGCAGCCCTTAAGCACAGCCACAGGGATCTGTTCACGGGCAAAGAGCCCGGTCAGATACCGGGTCAGAAACAGCAGGCGGTAGCTCTGGCGCACCGTCTGCCGCGAGACCGCCTCCACCTGCCCGCGCAGCTCTTCCCCCGGCATCCCGTCTGCGCACAGCACATCGTATAAAAGGGGCAGCACGCTGTGCCGCTCTGCCATGCGCACAAGCTCTGTCCCATCCGCCTTGTCAAACGCCCTCCGGTCCGCCTCCGAAAGCTTTCCGTCTCCGAGCGCAGCGCGCAGCAGAACACACAACAATCTCTGTTCTTCCTTTATCCTTGAAGCCATGCCGCCCCTCAATTCTGAATTAATTGAAATAATCATAGCATTTTCTGCTCTAAAATGCTATACTTACGCGAGAAAACAAAGGTAACAAATAACCATAACCACCCCGAGGAGCCGCCATGAAACGAAGCATTTTAATTACCATCCTGATATGCCTGATTCCCGTCCTGTCCATCGCGGCTCTCATCCGGCAAAAGCTTGAGAGCATTGTCCGCCTGACCTATGCAGAGGCCGAATTCCAAGAGACAACCGCGTATCTGGACAATCCCTACCGGGGATTTTACCACATCTACGGCTATGTCCTGGACGACGAGACCTCCTACGCCTCCATCGAGGATGTCCCTCACATCCCGTCTCCGGAGAACGATTCACGCGGGGAGCGTCTGGTACAGCTGCAGATCAATTTGCGAAATTATGCCGACGCCCCCATCTCCGCCCCCGCGCTGGAGCAGCTTGACAGGATACTGGATGCGTGGAGCCGGACCGGATACTCCGTGATACTTCGCATCCTCTACGACTGGAACGGGAACGCCATGGAGGCGGAGCCCGACCGCATCGAACAGATCGCCTGCCACATGGAACAGACCGCCGCGGTCTACAACCGCTACGCCGACACGATTTACATCATCCACGGGCTCTCCACCGGAAACACCGGAGAGATGCATCACACCAACTACGGTTCTCCGGAGGATATGCAGTTTCTGTGCACGAAACTGGCGGATGCAGCGGCTCCCTCGATCTATCTTTCCGTGCGCACGCCCGGACAGTGGCGGAGCATCACCGGAGCGGACAGTCACCAAAAGCTGTCCGCCTCGCCCGAAAATCCCTTTTCGGGGCGGCTGGGGCTCTTCAACGACGGGATGCTCGGAAGCGTCTCCGACACCGGCACCTACACCGACCGGACGAGGAAGGAGGAGCTCGCCTTCCAGAATGAGCTGTGCCGGACCGTACCCAACGGCGGGGAGGCCATCATCGACAATCCCTACAGCGATCTCGAAAATGCAGTCGGGGATCTGCGGACCATGCATGTCTCCTACTTGAACAGCGTCCACGACCCCGCCGTCATCGACAAGTGGAAAAACAGCGTGTACCGCGGAGGGGATGTATATGACGGCGTTTCCGGATATGACTACATCCGCGACCATCTGGGCTACCGCTATGTCATCCGCTCCTCCCGTCTTGCCAAAAGCTCCGCCGGGCGGGGCCTTGCGCTGGCCCTCTCCATTGAGAACGTCGGATTTTCCGCAAGCTACCGCAGATTTTCCTTTCTGCTCACTATGGTGAGCAGAGAGACCGGGGAATATTTCACCCTGATTCCGGAGTGCGACAGCAGCCTGCTGCCCGGCAGTGAGACGGCAGTCCTGGAAATTCCCATAGACGGCAGTTCCTACCCCTCCGGAGTGTATGAGCTGTACTGGCAGACCGTGGACGAGAGCTCCGGCGAGGTCATCCGCTACGGCAATGACATGGAACTCACCGGCTACGGCTACCGGCTGGGCTCACTGACGGTCAACCGACCTTACCAGCGTTCCGAGAAATAGGCCAGAGCCGGCCCCCTCGTTGGCAAACACGAGCGTCCGCCCCCGCTCCCCCGTGCGCAGGGACAGGGACAGGGGCGTTCCTTCCGCCAAAAGCTCCTCCCCCAGAGGAAAGTCGTACACGCGCTGCCGCCCGCCCGCAAGCTCCGTGGGCCGCAGCACGGCAGATGCAATTTCCCGTTCTCCCGCGCGCAACGACAGCGTCACCTCCTGAGGACAGCAGGCAAAGCCCCGGTTGGCGATTTCCGTCTGCAGGAAATATTCCCTTCCCCTGCGCGTGACAGCAGCGCTCTCCGCCACAAAGCGGTATCCCAGGTGAATACCCACATAGTCGTAGAGGCTGACAGCCCCCACGGATATCTGTTTCCAGCGATTGAGACATTCCATGTCATGGGTGCAGTTCAGATAGCTCACAGAAAACCGCTCCAGCTGCGCGATCACCTCCCCGGCGGACAGCCCTCCGGCGCCGCCGACCACCTCTCCGCCAAAGGGAACCCGAAGGGCGCGCTCCTCCATAAAAACACTCTCCTCTCTGGGGTTCCACGCCTGCTCCCACCCGGCCTCCGTCTTTGGCAGGGTGCCGAAAGTGCCCATATGCGTCTCGTCCGCCAACAGCGCATCGTCAAAAAAACCCACACTGCCCCACAGCCTTTCCCTTTCCCCCTCCCCCGCAATTTTGCGCAGAAGCGCCGGAGTCCGGAAGGCAAGCCTGATCCTTCCCTCCGTGGCCTCAAAAAACCGTTCCGCCGCCTGGCGCAAATAGGTTTTCGACAGAAATTTTGAGGAGTGCATCTCCCCCCAGCTCCCCACCAGAAGCCCCTGAAAGAGCAGAATGTGATCCGCGTACTCAGGAAGTATGGAGCCGATCTGCCCAATATGCTCTAAAACCAGCGAAAAGAAGGACGGCTCATGCTCCATTCCCCTCCCCTGCGTATCATAGGCTGCGCGCAGAATGATGTCCACTCCCGGATCTGAAAAGGCGGCGAGTATTTGCTTCAGCTGTGCGAGCCCCTCCGCCGTAATGGGAGCTCCGCGGTAAGCTCCGATATCGACCACCACAAGCGCCAGCGTCTCCCCCTCATACAGAACCGGCGGCAGCGGCCCGCCCTCTCTTCCGAGGGCATAGGAGTAGATGCGATACCAGCCGCGGCCCGGATTTCTGACGTTTGCCGGACTCTCCCTCAGTGTGCCCCCGGCCAGGCTAAAAT
>CAZNQZ010000103.1:0-7036 GCA_964575245.1 uncultured Lachnobacterium sp.
GATATATCCGTCAAGCGTTTATGCCTTTGCGATATTTTGAAATTCTTCGTACTTTGAAAGCTCCTCCATAAGATAGCGGATGCATGTTTCTTCCGCCTGCGGATTCTCCGGTTCAATGGCAAACAATGCGCATACCTCCTTCAGGTAGTCCGGATTGTCCCGCCTGCATCGCTCCAGTGTCAACAACAGCATAAGCAGCCTTTCCCAGCGGCCTGCCAGATCCAGAAAGGCATCCTCCTCCTCATAAAATTCGGACAAAAAACTCTGTTTTTCTTCCGGCACGGAACGGGCCGTGTCGATGAAGTAAAAAAGCGGACATTTAACATGCTGCCAGGCTATCGCAGTCTTTCCTGAGGCTTCGCTCTCATGCGTAACCATTTGTACACGGAAAACTTTCGCGTCCAGAAAAACCTGTATCCGGACCTTGCCGCTTCCGTTTTTATAAACAAACTGCCCCTGCTCCGCTTTGACCAGCTGATACATGGTTTTCTCCCTTCAACTCTGTTTCCTGCAGTTTGCGACCGCCTCCCGAAAGATGAGCTCCATTGACGCTCCCGTCCTTCCGGACGCATATCCATAGCGCACCTGATATTTGCCGTTTACGGTAAACTCTTTTATGGCAAACAGAAGGCTGTCACCCATTTTCTTTAACTCCTTCGCATTTAATCGGCAATCCGGAATCAGGGCGCAGTAAGCACCGGTTTCCTCATATTTGTAAAAATGCCCCTGCCAGATGCGCTGCCCGCACCGTTCTATGATCCGCCTGCATTCCATCACAGCCCCTGTATCCCCCTTTGCAAGAAAAAAATCCATATTTACCGGTTCGATATAGAAAAATGCGTATTGGTCATTCCTGACCCGGGCACAGGCTTCTTCCAGGGAATGCGCCTCCTCTGCCACAACCGTTCTCTCCTCATCACCGGAAACCGTTTCGCTGTTTATGGAACCGGCCTCCTCAGTTGACTTTCTATCTGTCTCTTTCACAGACTTTGGCTCCCTGATTTTTTTCACGAGCCTATCCTGCAGACGGAACAGGATAGAATTTTTGTGTCTCTCCTTTCTAAAATTTTCCAGCCGTTCCTGCTCCTTTTTCTCCTCTTCTTCCTCAGTGGCAATCTGCTCCATAAGCTTCTGCCGCTCACGTTCATTCATGGCTGCAATATACTGACGTTTTTCCTTTACAATGTCATCAGGGCTTACAAAACGCTTAGCGGACGGCTGACCTGCGGGCTCCTGCACTGCTCCTTCCTTCTCTTCCATGGTTCCTCCTTAACTGTCCTCCACTAACAGATCTCCCGCCACGCACAGCTGCTGCGCGTTTTTGCCTTTACCGGAGGGTCAACATTAATCGGGGTGATATGCCCGATTTCATTGCTGTACGGCATACGGTCAAACACCATATAGGAATCCCCAAGCCCGCAGTCAGCGCCGTAGTCCTGTGTAAACCGGTAGTTTTTGTGCGCCGTATAGTCAAACTTGTCGTCGTAGAGCGGCTGCTCGCCATACACCATGATCAGGCACTTTTCATACGGAATGCGCGCAATTTCTTCCGGCTTCATCAGGTCACGCTCTTCCACGTTGTAACTGTGGCTGCCCGCGCTTTTTTCATTGACGCTGCCGTTGGCCCCGATCACCGTTGCCTTCCCAAGCTTTTTACTGATATACTCATTGTTGGTGTTCTCGTCGCCGCCAAGAAAAACTGTCTCCGGACAGTTTGCATCAACCACCTCGTAATCGTCGGGATACATCCCTTTCAGCTGCGTAATGGACTGGCAGATCACACACACGGAAATTTCATATTTCCGAATAGTAGCCTGCTTTTCCTTAAACTCCGGTATCTCCCCGATATTTGGGAACTCATCCAAAAGGAAGCGCACATGGCACGGGAGCGACTGTCCGTTTCCCTTAACGATTTTTGCGTGCTTTAGCTCTTCCTGATATGCCATTGCCATGGCAAGCGTCGGCCTGCGGGTAATCAGCTCCCCGTCCGCCGTTCTGACCTCATAGTAAGAGTCGTCCAGCATAACTGCCTTGTTTGTTTTCTTATGTTTCCCCTGGAGAAGCCCGTTGACCTCCACCTTTTCGATCACTGTGTTTTTGATGCGCTCCAGATAGGCGTGTGCCTGCCCCTCCGATGTCCCGGCAGTATCAAAATACTTTACAAGGTCATTGTTTTCCAGCTTTACGGCGCTGGTGCCTGCCGAATGCTCGCCCTTGTAGTACAGGCGGTCGAACAGCTGGGTGTAGAGGAATGCCGCAAGAAAGTTATAAGTCCGGTCGTTCGTCGGGATGATGACAAACAGCGCGTCCTTCTGTTCTCCGAATGTATCCAGATTGATGGTATCCTGCGGCTTAAAACCGGTTGACTCATCGCACGGCCCGGTTGTAAGATCCTTTACACGGTCAATATTAAACGCATCCAGACGAACTGCGGTCGTCATTAGAATCGTGGTGGACGTCTTTTCCGGCGCAAGCTTAAAGTTCTCCCACTCACGCAGGCAGTATGGCTTTTCTTTCCCATTTTCCGTTCCGTCATCATTCAGACATTCCCGTTTCCTCACATTTTCAAAAATGGTATTTAATACGGATCTCCGGCTGGTCGGCTGGTCGGGATTTGGCCGTCTCTGCATGATTCCTCCCACGCCGCCTTTTGCGCCATCCTCCTGTTTTGCCTCCTGGCCCGCCATACGGGTGAGCTCGGTAAGATTCGCAAAACAGGGGATATAGGTCTTGCCCTCCATGATCTCGGGGTCCATGCCGTAATTGACAAGCAGGGATATCATCGCGCAGAGGAACGCATTCATGGAATCGTCCCAGAACGGGTCTTTACTGCTGTTTCCCTTCTCACTTCCGGGTGCCGCCGTATTTTTGATAAACGCATTGACCAGCTTTTTGACATCCGCCTCCGAATAACAGTATTTCATCGGATTATAGGAGGAGCAGTCCCCCATGTTATTGATATCAAAAATGCGTACGTTATACCCGAACCGGCGGAGGGTTTCCCCGCACTGCTGCAGGATGCCTCCGGACGGATCGGTAATGACAAAACTGGCATTCATCTGAAGAAGGTTCGGCTTTAGGAAAAAACGGCTCTTTCCTGATCCTGTCGTTCCGATGATCAGCTGGTTGACCGCCTTGTGATTGATGCGCGTATCCAGTGACATCTGAAAATTTTTACTCAATATGCAGTTGCTGTACGGGGAAAGAAAATCTTTCCTTGTCCCTTTCAGTCTTCCCAAAACCGGAAACGTGCTCTTTGGCAACACTTCTCCCTCCCCATAGGTATCTGACAGCTCCACTGGATCTGCCCACTCGGAGGAACCCTTTAATGTATTGATGTCATGATGAATCCTTCCGACGGAAATCGCCCATGACCTCAGCATGAAGATCCCGATCACCACAAGCCCCAGCATAAAGAGCTCCTTAAACCCTTCCATCGCAATCCCGCCGCGAAACCCGTAGAGCGGATCTTTTAAGGCCCTTTTCAGCCCCGGCATAATGCCGAATACAGGGGAGCTTAACTTATTGTCAAACGCGTAAGCCGCACCTGTCGCCGCAATGTAAAACCATGCGGGGATACCAATCAAGACTCCTGCAATATACAGCGTTTTCACCTTTTGGGATTTCTCATTATAGGTCTTCTGGCACACGTAGCCCTTTGGTTTTTTTTCCATTAATCTCTCCTCTCCGATCTCATTCCTCAATGATCTGCATATCACTCTGTATCTGCGCTTCCATTGCCACCCTTCCTTTGTTGATTTGAGTGCTTTGAGGTTTCCCCATGAAAGCGGGCGATCCCCCGCTTTAAAATCTGCAGCATCTCATCCTCCGTGATTGCCGGAATGCGAATGAAATTTACACCAAGTTTTTTATTTGTGAGCCCTTTCTGATAATAGTAGTTAATTACGTGAGAACCGAGCCCTAAGTTTTCCCCAAGCTCCTTTAAGGTCCTGGCAGAATCTACAACCGTTTTGGGTTTGTCCGCGGATATTGCGGCATACCAGTACTTCTTCATAAAATTTGCTCCTTATCCATTAACGGCGTGCCGCCGTTTCTTCGCTGGCCCTGATTTCATTCAGAATGCTCTGAATGTCCTCAATCGAATCCTCTGCCGCCACACGAATCTCAAATCCATCTGCCGCATGGGCAATCTTTGCCTGTACCTCCGGCGAGTGATAGACGATAACATAGAACGGTTTCTTTACCTCTATATCCCCCGGCTTTTGATAAATGTAGGAGAATACCCCCTCCTCTTTCGTGCTTTCCACCTTAACCGCCCCTCCATCCACATGATAGACAAGGCACGGCGCCGTTGTACCGGGCAACGTAATCTCATAGAAGGCTGTTCCGTCTGGAACCTTCATCCCATCCTGCGGAACGAACAGATAACAGGTGCGTACCAGCGCGTCGATGGCAGACGCTTCCTCTTCTTCCGTATCTTCACCTTCCGTACCCTCTTCACTCCCCTCCGGCTCTTCGATCACAAAGCCGAGCGCATCCGGCACGATCGTGGCATAACGGTTCAGAAGCTCATTAGAGCTGTATACGGAATAATTGCTGATCACCCTCTCATCCAGCGCGTTGTATACATTCCCGTCATCATCCTCATGCCCTCCGTTTGCAAGGACATATTCCTCATCCAGCCGCAGTGATCTCTTATTAAACTGATCTTCTTCCCCGTTATTATAGAGATTGAAGGATGTCTTTTCCCGAAGCAGGCGGAACATCTGCCCCGAGGAAAGCATGTAGTACCCGTCTGTCAAATACTCCGGAACCGGAATCAGATAGGTATTGTCATACGGCACCTCATACTCCGCCTCCGCATACAGCTCCATCTCCTTTAAAAAGTGGTACTCTGCGGTCGAGAGAAACTCGTAGTTTTCACTTCCCAGCGTGCCGTTGATTAAGTATTTTTCATCCTTGTTCAGCCCGGAAATGATCCCGTTCTTTAAATACACGCTTGAAAAGTCAGTCCCATTAATCTGCATGATGCGCATGTCCGCATAGCTTTCCGGATTCTCCAGAGCAAAACACCCGGTGCTCAGGACAGCCTCCTTCGTCGCCGAGGCCAGGATGCTGCAGGCGTACGGATCTTTTTCATTTTCTATGGAAACGTGTACATACGGGTATCCGGCAACCGTCCTGCGCCACCCGATTATCGGAAGGGAGTAGCCAAGATCCTCATATTTTGCAAATGTATAGAAATCAAGGATGTTATTGTTGGAATAAAATATCAGCTGATCCTCGTTTCCCAGATACAGCGTCGGGATGCATAAATCTCTGTAAGCCCCCATCGCTATGAGGTATCCGTTTACCTGCATGGAATCTATGCTGCCGGAATAGCTTAAATCCTTCTGATTTTTCCAGCTTACGTCCATGCAGTGATAATACCTGGAGTCATGCAGCACATAGTACCCGTCAACCGGAGGGAAATCATAGGGTGTACAGTTCATTTCCCCGGTTACGTCAGAGTAATCCGGCAGAACCTCTTCCTTTATCAGGTTCAAGTCCTTTAACAGCTCCGCAGCCCTCTCAGGCATGGAACAGCCGGAGAGGAGAATGCAGAAACAGTGGATAAAAGCAAATAAACACAAACGCAGTTTTCTTATCATGTCCGATACGCTCCTTTATCTCAATTCCTCGTTGAACAAATCATCCACTTCCGCACCGGGATTTTGTGCCGTGTGCCCCGTTTCATACGGCGCATCGCCGATGATAAGCGTAAGTCTGGCGTAGGGTGCGGCTGCTGTGCCGCTGTGTCCGGGCACTGATTCAGGCCCGATCTCCTCCAGCTCTGCGGCAAGCATTGCGCGCGGGGTTTCCTTTTCAATTCTGGCCGTAATCTCTTTTGGAATGTGTCCGATGTCAATCCGGCAAAATTTCGGATCACCGGGGATGGTGGCCAATACCCGGATCACCAGTTCATCCTTATCGGTTGTTTTGTTATGGAAGGTATGCCTCTCCAGCTCAATCAAAAGCTCCCGGTTGATATCCGCCTTCCCATCCATGCGGTGCACCACCGCGTCACTCTGGCCCGCATACTCCCTCGCCCACTCAAGCAGATGATTCAGCCTCTGCGGACACTTTTCAAAACTGTCCCCGCATACCAAAACCTCCTCACGGGTGACATCCGGAAGGTCTTTTCCATAATGCTCGTAGATAGCCACAAGGTTCTTCTGATATGCCCGCTGAAGCGCTCTGTCGTTCTCCCCGTTTCCGGTAATATCCCGCAGACACACCGCATACGGGAGGCTCTCCAGCGTTTCCATACGGATACTGCCGTCATCAATCATCAGACGGAAATTGTCCGGTGACATACAGGCAACCGCATGCGTATATACAGCCATACGGGCCTGATTACCTACCAGACTGGCCCTGATCCTGTCCCATGCAAACGGATGCCTGTAAACATCCCCGGAATTCTTTATAATGTCCAGCTCTTCCTGGGTAAACATGACCGGCACAAACTCCATTATCTTTCCGTCATTCATAAGCTCCGGAATCAGTTCCGCATTATAGGCGTTCGCAAGTGACAGATACCGGTTAAATGCCGCCAGCTCCTTCGGCAGCATGGCGATTTCGCCGCTCTCCTTCCATTTTGCGCGAAAGATGCGGAAAGAATCGTAATCGCAGATGTCCGCAATACTATTCCGCAGGTTTAAGACAAATTCCCGGTATCTCTCAAGATGCATGGCAAGCTTTCCCTCATCAAACGCCTGCTTTGCCTCAACCGTTTTGTTCCACATTTCCTTAATTTTTGTCTTCTGTCCTTCGTTCATTTCTGATCCTCCATTACATCATTGGATAATTAATTATTTTTATGTACTCTTCCAGATACCGCCTGTTCCGTTTCTCATACCGGACGACATAGCGCCTGCGGCAGAACGGGCATTTCCTGATCTCTTCCGGTTTTGCCGGGGCTGTTATGTCATTCCCGCAGTTCGGACACGCTTCGGTAAATTCCCGCCATTTTTCCCTTTTTTTCTTCATTTGATTTACTCCCTCCATTTTCCTGTGCTGCATCATGATAAAAACC
>CAZNQZ010000104.1:0-6893 GCA_964575245.1 uncultured Lachnobacterium sp.
AGATATCCGGAATCCTGGGGTCCGGGACATGCCTCCGGATGAAACTGCACCGTGAAAATCTTTTTCCCCACATAGGAAAGCCCCTCGTTCGTCCCATCATTCACATTTTCAAAGGCAGGAACCGCCACCTGTGAGTCGAGGGTGTCCGTGTCCACCACATAACCATGATTCTGTGAAGAAATGTACACTCTCCCGGTAGCCAGATCCCGCACCGGATGATTCCCGCCCCGGTGCCCGTACTTCATCTTGTGGGTGTCCGCGCCGGCCGCCAGAGCCATGAGCTGGTGCCCCAGACAGATTGCAAAGATCGGCACATCGCTGTCATACAGCTTTTTCAGCTCCTTTATGATATCCGTACACTCCTTCGGATCTCCAGGCCCGTTACTCAGCATAATGCCGTCCGGCTTCTGGGACAAGATCTCCTCCGCCGAAGTGTGCGCCGGATAAACCGTGACCTCACAGCCCCTTTTGCGCAGGGATTCCGTAATATTGCGCTTTGCACCGAAATCCAACAAAGCCACCCTTGCCCCTTTGCCCTTATACACCTGTTTGTCCGGGCAGGTCACCCGGTCCACCACCCTGCCCGGCGCGTAAGCCTTCAGCCGCGGAAGAATCTCGTCCAGACTGTAGGCTTCGTTCACCGTGATCATTCCGTTCATGGTACCCTTTTCCCGCAGAAGCTTGGTGAGTGCGCGGGTGTCGATCCCTGCCACGCCCGGAATATCATATTTGACTAAATAATCCTGGATACTGCCTTCCGAACGGAAGTTACTGTGATTGCGGGACAGCTCCCGCACAATATAGCCGTCCGGCCACGGAGATTTTGACTCCGCATCCGGGGTGATTCCGTAATTGCCAATCAGGGGGTAGGTCATAACCACGGCCTGACCCGCATAGGAGGGATCTGTGAGCACCTCAAGATAACCCGTCATCGAAGTGTTGAAGACGATTTCACTGATTACCTCCCGGGTGGAACCTATGCTCTGCCCGGTGAACACAGTGCCGTCTTCCAATATTAAAAACGCTTTCATGTCTCATCCTGCCTTTCCTGCCTCTGTTCCAGACAAAGTCTACATAAAATAGCTGGCCATATAGAGTAAAACCGCCATCACGCACAATGCAAGCCCCCCAACCGTAGTGCCGATCAGCCAGCCCTCCGGAATCGGCTTTACATCATAGCGCACTTCCGTCAAAGTCCTCGCATGCATTGCGGCAAAAGGCACATTCGGCTGCCGCATGGGATCGGTATTCCGAAATCCGTTTCTCTGAAAATACATTGCGAGCTCCGGCGGCATGACGTTCACCGTAACTACAGAGAGTCGGAAACGCTCCTTCGCATAGCATCTCATCGCACGCAGAAGCTGCTTCCCATAACCGCGGTTCTGGAAAGCAGGCAGCACATACAACATCGTAATGTGGCCCTCGCTCTGCATCCCGGACACTGCGGCAAGGCGCTCCCTGTCGAATATTCCCCACAGAGTCAGGCGCCCCTGCTCCATGAGCGTCTGCAGATGCTCCTCCGTCACATACTCCTCAAAATACCCGATACTCTCTGCATTCTGCACCCTCGGACGCAGGCAGTAGTTAAACACGCCCCGTACCAGCTGCACTGCCATTGGCAGATGCTCCGCCGTCAATATCTGTTCTCTCATCCTTCACTCTCCATCAGTCGCTCTTTCAGCCCGCTATAACGTTTTTGTTCCATGTTGTTTGCAATCATCTGACCAAAGGTATCATCGTTTCCAACAATTGTAACACATTTTTTCGCTCTTGTAACTGCTGTATATAATAAATTTCGATTCATCAGCATTCGGGGGCCGGAAAGCAGCGGAATGACGACCGCAGGATACTCCGAGCCCTGTGATTTGTGAATTGTGACCGCGTAGGCCAGCTCCAGCTCCTCCAGCTGCCGATAAGGGTATTCCACCATACGCCCCTCGTCAAAGGAAATGGTCATGGACTCGGCAAAATCGTTAATCTCCTCTATAATCCCCATATCTCCGTTGAATATTCCGGCCCCCCGGTCGACGGTAACGCCGAAACGGCTGCGGATCTCCCACTCCATCTGGTAATTGTTTTTCACCTGCATGACCTTATCCCCCTCACGGAAACAGGTGGAGCCGTATTCCTTCTCGCGCTTTTTCGCATCCGGCGGGTTCAAATATCTCTGCAGAACCTCATTCAGCCGCTCCACACCGAGCAGACCCTTACGCATGGGAGTGAGCACTTGAATATCGTACTCTGACGCGTCCACGAATTTCGGCAGCTTCTGCTTGATGAGCTGCAGGGTTACATTGATAATTTTGTCCGCGTCATACCGTTTCAGGAAGAAAAAATCCATGCTCTGATTGTCGAGGGACACCATTTCACCCCGATTGATCTTGTGGGCGTTCACAATACTATCGCAGGTGCTCGCCTGACGGAAAATTTTTGTCAGCATCACCGTGTGAAACCGCCCGGAGTCGATGATATCCCGCAGCACACTGCCCGGCCCAACACTGGGGAGCTGGTTCACATCGCCCACGAGAATCAGGCGCGTGCCCGCAACCACCGCCTTTAACAGCGCATACATCAGGGAAATGTCCACCATGGACATCTCATCGATAATGATGACATCCGTCTCCAACGGATTCTGCTCATTGCGCTCAAATCCGGCATTGCCCTCCGCTCCGCCGTTCAGCTCCAGCATCCGGTGAATCGTGCGGGCCTCAAAGCCCGTCGTCTCGCTCATCCGCTTTGCCGCGCGCCCGGTGGGGGCCGCCAGAAGGATGTCCAGCCCCTCCATCTCAAAGTAGCGGATAATGGTGTTGATCGTCGTGGTTTTCCCGGTTCCCGGACCTCCGGTGATAATCAAAAGGCCATTGCGCACGCACTCCTTCACGGCTTCCACCTGATGTCCGTCCAAATCCATCTTCGTCGTCTTCTCAATCTGGCGCAGACGCTCCTCAATCTCGATGTCCGGCACATCGTAGCTGACATTCAGCTGTTCCAGCATTGTCGCCGTATTCGCCTCCATGTAAAAAAAGGAGCTGGCATAGATCTGCGTCACCTCTCCCGACTGCCGCATCATCACTCTGCGCTCCATCGCCAGATTCATATACTGCCGCTCAATATACTCCGGATCAATCTCCAAAAGCTGCGAGGTGCGCCGGGTAAGCTCCGGCATCGGAAGATAGGTATGTCCCTCCCCTGCAGCCTGCTGCAGCATATACAAAATACCGCTGCGCACCCGAAAGTCCGAGTCTGTCCGAATGCCGACACGGGTCGCAATCTCGTCTGCCCTGCGAAAACCCACGCCCTCGATATCATCCGCCATGCGGTAGGGATTTTCCTGAATAATTCCGTAGACCTCCTGCCCGTATTCCTTATAGATCTTCACGGCCAGAACCGTGCTGATCCCGTACTGCTGCAGAAAAATCATGGCCTGCCGCAAATCCTTCTTCCCGTTGACCTGATCCGCGATTTCCATCGCCTTATTCCGGCTGATTCCCTTGACCTCCGCCAGGCGTTCCGGGTCTTCCTCGATAATGCGGAAGGTATCCGTCTTGAAATGCCGGACGATGCGCGCCGCCAGTGCGACCCCTACCCCCTTAATGGCACCGGAGCCCAGATAGCGCTCAATCGACAGCTCGTCCTGCGGAGCCTTCTCCACAAAGCTCTCCACCTTAAACTGCCGCCCGTAGGTGGGGTGCTCTGTAAATTCGCCGCATGCCTCGATGGATTCGCCTTCCGCAATATCAGAAAATACACCGACACAGGTCAGCTCATCCCCATCGGAGATGAGCACCAGCACGGTGTATCCATTTTCTGAATTGCGGTATATAATGTGGTCCACATAGCCACAAATTGTCTCTGACTGTTGTTCTTTCGTCTCGTTACTCAATGCCGTAATTTCTCTTCATCTGCTCGTAAAGCTGCTGTGTCAGGTTTCCCCCGAACTCATCCACCAGCTGATCCGCCGCCATCTCAATCCCCTGATCCATGAAAAGATCCTTATACTGAGACATGGTGGAATCCTCTTCCTCGTCCTTGTTTATCTTGATATTCTTCTTTACCTCTTTGAGCATCTGCTCCACAAAGTAGGACTCAAAGTCCTTAATCGCACTTTTGAGCTCCTCCTCCGAAGAATCCGCGGAGATGTTTTTCAGCGAGTGCTGCAGCGA
This sequence comes from uncultured Lachnobacterium sp., assembly GCA_964575245.1. Lineage (GTDB taxonomy): Bacteria > Bacillota > Clostridia > Lachnospirales > Lachnospiraceae > Roseburia. The sequence goes on from CAZNQZ010000104.1 coordinate 4,164, forward strand.
GTTGGCGGAAACCGCACCCGCGCTCGTCTGCGCATTGGAATATGCAGATGCAATATTTGACAAATCCATTTCTCAATCCCCCCGATTATCGTTTCAGCTGGTTTGCGGTGTCAAGCATGGAGTCCGCGGTCTGAATGGCCTTTGAATTCAGCTCATAGGCGCGCTGCGCGATAATCATATTGACCATCTCGTCCGCGACCTGCACATTGGACGCCTCCAGCCAGCACTGGTGTACCTTGCTCAGCTTCAACCCCGGAACCGTGCCCTCCTGCATCGGATTGCCGGAGGCCGCCGTGGCCATGAGCTTGGAGGAGGAAAGCTTTTCCAGCCCCGCCGGATTGTTAAACTGATAAACCGCGATATACTGATCCAGCGGAACAACATTTTTCGTCACCGGATCCCGATAGGCAACTCCACCGTCATCGCTGAAGGTCATCGCCTCGGACAAAACGCCCTCCGGAACCATGATCACACCACCCTCGCGGTCCAGAACCGGACACCCTTCCGGATTCGTGAGAATCGTGTTTCCATTTCCGTCCATACTCCAGGTAAAGTTGCCGCTTCTCGTGAAATAGGTCTCGCCGTCGATATCACGAATGGCAAAAAAGCCCTCGCCGTCAATAGCAAAATCCGTCTTGATCTCCGTGTTATTGAGTGAACCCTGCGTATACTTGGACGTGGTCGCCGCCACACGGGTTCCAAGCCCCACCTGAGCCCCCACAGGCTTCTGCTCTCCATTGGCCGTGGTGGTCCTCGTCTGGAGTGTCTGGTAGAGCAGGGACTTGAATTCCGTCCGCTCTGCCTTATAGCCCGTAGTATTTACATTGGATAAATTGTGGGCGATGGTGTCCACATTCGTCTGCTCCGCAATCATTCCTGTCGCTGCGGTGTAAAGCGCACGCATCATAGAGCGCTACCTCCTTTAATCTGTGTCTGTCACGGAACTCTGCCGACCGAATTGGCGGCCTTTTCCAAAGTGCTGTCTATGGAGTTGATCACCTTCTGCCCCGCCTCATAAGCGCGCTGAATGGTTATCATATTCACCATCTCGTTAATTACGTTCACGTTGGACGCCTCCAGCACCCCCTGTTCGATCTTGGCATCTGTGGGGATCCGATTGCCGCCGTCCAGAAGATTGTACAGATTCTCTCCGTATTTTTCTATGTAGTCGTAATTGTCAAAATCCGTCAGCCCGACCGTGCCGACAATCTGATCATTCTGCAGAATATATCCGAGTTTGTTAATCACAATTTTCGCGTTCGGGTCTACCTGAATATAATTTTCCTCGCTCGGGTCGCCGTTTGCTGCACCAGTCGCGTTCAGCACGTAATCACCGTCCTTGGTCACGAGAAAGCCCTCTGTGTTCACAGTGAAGGAGCCGTCCCTGGTGTACTTCGCAGTGGTGTTTCCCTGCTTATCCGTAAAGGAAACCGCAAAAAAGCCGTTTCCGTCAATCGCAAGATCCGTAGGGTTGTCTGTTACCCGAAAGCTGCCCGGAGTGTAATCCGTATAGACCTGCCCGAGATGAACACTGTAGGAAATCTCGCCGATGTTGCGCGCGATCCCATAATCGGAGGTATCCTTGAGCTTCACGGCCATCTCATCCGCAAAGGTCCGGGAGGTGGTTCCCTCCTTCTTATAGCCCGTGGTGTTCGCGTTCGCGAGATTGTTCGTCAGAATATCCAGACGCTTCATCTCCGTGATCATTCCTGTATGCGCAGTATATAAGCCCTTGACCATAATTCACTACCTCCATAATACTTCTGTAACTATATCGGACGATTTCCCCGAAGACTTAACCCCAAAACACAAAAAGTGTGCAAAAACTGCACACTTTTTAATTGGCAGAAAAATCCCGTGTCAGTCGTCATCCTTTTTTCCGGCGAGACACTCCACATATTTACCGGTTCCAATCGCCACGCAGGTCATCGGATGCTCCGCGGTCATGGTGTTAATGCCCGTCTTCTCCTCGATCAGCTCCTCCAGCCCGCGAAGAAGGGAACCGCCTCCTGTCAGCACGATTCCGCGGTCCGCCACGTCAGCCGCCAGCTCCGGCGGGGTTTTCTCCAAAACAGAATGCACCGCCTCCACAATCTGCATCGTCGGCTCTCTGAGCGCCTCCTCCGTCTCCTCAGAGCTCACCGTGATCGTCCGCGGCAGTCCGGTCACCAGATTCCTCCCGCGCACATCCATCGTGTCGTTCTGCGGCAGCGGATAACAGGTGCCGATCTTAATCTTGATATCCTCCGCGGTGCGCTCGCCGATCAGAAGATTATGCTTTTTCCTCATATAGCGCACAAGCGCCTCGTCGAAATCATCTCCCGCTATCTTCACGGAGGTACTGACCACAGAGCCGCCCAGCGAAATCACCGCGATATCGGAGGTTCCTCCTCCGATGTCCACGATCATATTGCCGCAGGGTCTCGCGATATCAATTCCGGCGCCAATGGCTGCAGCGATGGGTTCCTCAATAATGGCGACTTCTCTGGCCCCGGCCTGATAGGTCGCATCCTCCACAGCCTTCTTCTCCACCTCGGTCACGCCGCTGGGCACGCAGACACTGATTCTGGGCTTGCGAAAGCTCTTCTTGCCGAGCGCCTTGGAAATGAAGTATTTAATCATTTTCTCCGTCACGGTATAATCCGAAATTACCCCCTGACGCAGCGGACGAACCGCCACAATATTGCCCGGAGTCCTCCCGAGCATCAAACGCGCCTCCTCGCCGATGGC
>CAZNQZ010000105.1:0-6867 GCA_964575245.1 uncultured Lachnobacterium sp.
ATATGTATTCCTCCTTGTCCTCTTTCATTTAATAATGGTACATGCCTCTACGCATCATTATAGTAGATGACAGACTCCGTAGGAATACACAATCGTCCGCAAGTTTCGACTTTTGAGCAGGCTTATTGTCGATTGCTGCGCTAAACTGCCAGCAGCGCCATCAGCTCGTCCCTCGTCAGCCCGGAGAGCCCGCCCATCTCGCCGCTCAAAATCTCATCGGCAAGATTCGCCTTGGTCTCCTGCATCTGCAGAATCTTTTCCTCAATCGAATCCTTCACGATCAGGCGGTAAACAGACACCACCTTCTCCTGTCCGATGCGGTGCGCCCGGTCTGTCGCCTGATTCTGCACCGCCTGATTCCACCACGGATCATAGTGGATTACCACATCGGCCCCGGTCAGATTCAACCCAGTGCCGCCCGCCTTGAGCGAAATCAGAAACACCGGCGTATCTCCCTCGTTAAAGGCCTTGACCAGACGCATCCGCTCCTCCTTCGGGGTGGCGCCTGTGATCTTGTAATAGGGGATCTTATCGGCATCCAGATCCTGCTCCAAAAGCTCCAGCATGCTGGTAAACTGGGAGAACACCAGCATTCGGTGCCCGCCCTCGATTGCGCTTGCAATCAGCTCCATGCACGCAAGGCGCTTGGCGGATTCCCCATGATAGTTCTCGAAAAGCAGGGAAGGGTCACAGCAGATCTGACGAATTTTCGTGAGCTCCGCCAGCACCTGGAGCTTGCTCTTCTGATAGCTCTCATCCGTCTGTTTCTCAAGCTTCTCACGCATCCGCACAACCTGTCCCTCGTACACGTGGCGCTGAGTTTCCTCCATGTGGGCGTACTGCACCTCCTCCAGCTTGTCCGGCAGATCCTTGAGCACGTCCTTTTTCAGGCGGCGCAGGATAAAGGGGGACACCATGCGCCTGAGCTGGACCGTCGCCTCCTCGTCCTGCTCTCTGGTGATCGGTGCCTCATAGTCCTTTCGGAAATTTTCATAGCTGAACAGAAATCCCGGCATCAAAAAGTCAAAAATACTCCAGAGCTCACTGAGACGGTTCTCGATGGGCGTTCCGGTCAGGGCATAGCGCACCTGACTGTTCACCACCTTGACCGCCTTCGCAGCCGCCGTCGTCTGATTCTTGATATACTGCGCCTCGTCGATGATCTGGTAGGAAAACTGTTTGCCCTCATACTCGTCGATGTCCCGTTTCAGCAGGTCATAGGAGGTCACCAGCGCATCCCACTTTTGATATTCGGATAGGAGCATAGCGCGCTCCTCCTTCTTTCCAGCCAGAGTCGCCACTCTCATGGAGGGGGCAAAGCGGTGGAACTCCTCCTTCCAGTTGTAAACCAGCGAAGCCGGACAGACGATGAGCGCAGTGCCCTTCCCTCCGTTCTCCTTATCGGAGAGCAGCACGGAAATAACCTGCAGTGTCTTTCCAAGGCCCATGTCGTCCGCGAGGATTCCCCCGAAATGATTTTCCCGCAGTGTGCAAAGCCAGCGAAAGCCGTATTTCTGATAGTTGCGCATCGTGTCCTTAAGGCTCTCAGGCAGCTCAAAGTCAGAGTCCTTGACCGTTTTAAACTCCTTGACCAATGTCTTGAAATTTTTGTCGCGCTGCGCATAGATTTCCTCGTTCTGCTCCAGCATCTTGTCCAGATACAGGGCGCGGTAGAGCGGCAGATGCATTTTCCCCTTTGCAAATTCCTTCGGCGAAATGCGAAGAGTCTCCATCATATTTGCCAGCTCCGCCAGACTCTCGTCCTCCAGGTTCAGAAAGTCGCCGTTGCGCAGCCGATAGTATTTTTTCTTTTTCTCGTAGTGGAAGAGGATGTCCAGAAGCTCCTCCGGTGTCAGATCCTCGGAGAGCACCTCCAGATCCATGATTCCGCTCTGCACGGACACGCCGACCGTCACCTTGGCCCGGTCCCGGATCTTGAGCCTGCGGAACTGATCCGTCGTGTTCACCTCTCCCAGCTCCATCAGCTGCGAAAGGCCGGTATTGAGCAGGCGGTAAATGACATCCGAATTCTGCTCACAGTGAAACATCTTTTTCTCCCAGTCCCGCCCCGGGAACAGCTCCTCCACCTCGTCCAGCGCTTCCGTCTCTCTCTGTACATCCCGCTGCGCGCTCTTGTGCAGATCGGCAATGCGCCAGTCGATCAGGTTGAACTCCTCCTTCCCGTACACGGCCATTGCCCTGCAGGTGACGTTGGATCTCTCCGCGTCCAGATAGAAGACAAAGGACACCTCCGGCGGAAGAAACTGCTCGATAGTTTTCTGACTTCTCACGCTGACGTCCGCCATTTCATGCAATTGGGGAAGAATCCGGTAATAGAACTCGGACAGATTCCTCCTGCCAATCACCAGATTGAGATTGCCCGAATACTCCGCGAGCTCCATCAGCGGCCTTAACCCGCGCTCGCTTTCGGCACTGACCTGAATAAGCTGCCCGCTCCGGTACAGATAAGAGTGCTCCAGCCCATAGATCATTTCCGGCATTTTCCCGCTGACCCTGATGCCGTGAAACACGCCGTCCTCCCCAGTCTCGCTCTCGATCAGGATTTTCGGGCGCAGCTCGCCCGCCTCCATCACAAGCTCGCCTTCCTTCGCTGCGATGCTGCTCCTGTCCACGAAAGGCAGTGGCTGCCCCTGAAACAGATTGTAAAACTGATCCAGCCGCCCGCCATACAGGTCGATACGGTTCCGAATGGTTTCCCCGCCCGCCGCATAGCGATAGTTCATCTGGCTGTTTCTGTCCCTCGCCTCCTCCTCCCGGATGACGCTGCGGACGAACTGATACAGCTCCCTGCTTTTCTCCTCAAATTTGCAGAGGGCAAAGTCCAGCGATGTCTTTTTGCCCTGCTGCAAAACCTCCCGATTTTCCACCGTAGCCACCAACTGGGGAATATCCTTGACGACATACCGCTTGGATACCCCGCACCGCAGGGACAAGTGCAGCATCCCCTCCGCCCACTCCACGCGCGGCTCCAGATATACCTCCTCCGTCAGCGACTGATGGCTCTCCGCGAGATCCATGCGGCGGGAGGTGTGGTACGCCTCAAGAAAACGCCTTGCGTCCAGATTGGTCGCATCACCGATATTCTCCTGGCGGATGCGGTCCCTCGCCATGACCAGCAGGGCGATCACATGGGAGCATAGGCGCTGCGGCCTGCCCATCGATCCCCACCGGCTGTCAAAGGTCACACGACAGGACGCTGCAAAGCACTGAATGAGATAGAGCTGCCTGTGATCAAACACGCAGGCAACCGAAGTCTGCCGCCCCTGGGAGTCCAATGTAATTCCCTCCACCCATACGATCATGCTGTCTCCCCGGTACTGCGCACTGTAACCGGGCTGAAACCGGGTGAGCGTGATGCGCTCCCCCTCTATCATCGCGAGGGCCGCCTCGTAATCCTTTTCCATAATGCGGTAATTTTCCGTAATGCGTGCGAAGTCAAAGTAGGCATACTCCTCCTCCGCGGCAAAGGGAAAGATCCGACGGTTTACCGAGAGCTTGCCGCCTCTGGAGAACTCAGTTCCCTGCGGCGAATCCTGCCGTTCCTCCACGGCAAAGAGCGCAGCCGCCATGTGCTTGCACTTATGCCCTGCCTCCGCGTAAGCACAATCACAGGTCATAAGCGGCGGCTTTTTCCCCTGAAGCGTGATCTGCACGTGATACGGCTTTGTCCCGATGACTTCCGCCTCACAGCGTTTCCCATCCTTCTGGAAATTTGTCACTCTTCCGTTGGTGAAATACTGCCGTCCCCTGTTCCAAATGCTCTTCTCAAATAAATGATCCCACATCTCTGCATCCTCCGTCACAATATATCCCTTATGCTAGTACATCATTGCATAAATCCCAATTTTTTTCAACACTTGAAAAGTATTCTTGACTTTTCTTCCATGAGAGGTAAGATTAAAAAAAGAAGGAATGCCATACAGAGGACTACATACAATAATAACAGAAAACAGAAAGGCAGCATCATGGGAAACAAGAAGATTGTTATGACCGGGGGCGGCACCGCCGGGCATGTCACACCGAATATCGCACTCTTTCCGGCATTAAAGGACGCCGGATACGAGATTACATATATCGGTTCTTACGAGGGAATGGAACGGGAGCTCATTGAGGCGCAGGGTATCCCATACCGGGGCATTTCCTCCGGAAAGCTGCGCAGATACTTCGACTGGAAAAATTTTTCTGATCCCTTCAAGGTGCTCAAGGGCTACAGTCAGGCGCTGTCTATTCTGAAAAAGGAAAAGCCGGACGTTGTCTTTTCCAAGGGCGGGTTCGTGTCTGTTCCCGTCGTGCTGGCGGCGAAGCACCGCAAAATTCCCGCCATTATCCACGAATCCGACATCACGCCGGGGCTGGCCAACCGCATCGCCGTCAGAGGCGCAAAAAAGGTATGCTGCAACTTTCCCGAGACTATGAGCTATCTCCCTGCCGACAAGGCGGTACTGACCGGCTCCCCCATCCGCCGCGAGCTCTTTTCGGGCAATGCGGAGGCGGCGCGGACGCTCTGCGGTTTCCGCGGGGGGCAAAAGCCTGTTCTGCTCATCGTGGGCGGCAGCAGCGGCTCCAGGGCAATCAACGAGGCGGTCCGCCATGTACTGCCCAGACTCCTTACAGACTTTTTTGTGATTCACCTCTGCGGAAAGGGCAATCTGGATCAGACTCTCGCAAAGACCAACGGATATAGTCAGATGGAATACGCCTCCAAAGAGCTTCCTGACCTGCTGGCACTCGCGGATCTCGTTATCTCACGCGCCGGCGCCAACTCTATCTGTGAGCTGCTGGCGCTCCACAAGCCAAACATCCTGATTCCGCTCTCCGCGATGGCGAGCCGCGGCGACCAGCTCCTGAACGCGGAATCCTTCCGGAAGCAGGGCTTTTCCTTTGTGCTGGAGGAGGCGGGCCTGACCGATGAGACATTGCTGGCCGCAGTCCACGAGGTGTACCGCGACCGGGCCAAATATCAAAAGGCCATGTCCGAGAGCGGACAGATGGACTCCATCGGAACCATTGTGAGGCTGATTCAGGCGGAAACGAAGAAAAACCTGTAACAGAGACAACAACATGTTGTATAGTTACTCTTTAATTTTGTCAAGCTCTGTAAGATTCACTCCTGCTACTGCTAACAATGCTTTTAAAGAGGTATAATCCTTCTTTAAATTAGCATAAGTTTTTTCGGCGCCCTCTTCTTTTGCAAGTGCCATGTTTTCTTGAACTTTTATAAAATCCTCAATGGCTTGCTTTGTAACTTCAAGGCTTGCTGTCATATAATCACCTGCTTTCATTGTGGCATTAATTGCTACAATATGAGTGTGACATAGTTTGAATGCGAAGTCTATTCCATATGCAGCGCCCGGCGTACCATCACATCCGCATCCGGGCGCAGATTTCCTTCATCTCCTCCTCCGGCAGCTCCTGCTGGTTCCATGCCACAATCTTCTCCCCGTTCGCATAACGCGGGATGAGATGCATGTGGAAATGGAATACCGTCTGGCCCGCCGCCTCGCCGTTATTCTGCACGAGATTGTAGCCGTCACAGCCCAGCAGCTCCTTCTCGCGGGTAATCACCTTTTTGGCGAGCTTTGCCGCCTTCGCCAGCGTCTCATCCTCGATCTCATAGAGGTTCGCAAAGTGCGCCTTCGGCAGGATCAGGGCATGGCCCCTTGTCGCGGGGGCTGCGTCCAGAATGACGCGGAAATCCTCGTCCTCATACACCGTGTTGGTCGGGATATCCCCGTTTGCCAGTTTACAGAAAATACAGTTGTCGTCTCTCATATCTGTTCTCTCCTTCTTATTCAGGGAAACACTGATTTAATCAGTGCCCCCTTAAAAAGCAAAAATCTGATCCAGCATCCGCAAAGTCTTAAAATTGCCCTTGGCGGTCATATCCCCCGCCATGAATGCCCGCTGGAAGGTCATCCGCCCGTCCACAATGGACTGCATCACCTCCCGGCTCAGCTTTGCGATCACCTCGGCATTCTCGTCTTCCTTATAAGAAATGTCCAGCCCGCCGTTGTCGATTCCCACATACAGCGGCAGTTTCATGCCCTCAACAAAAAAGGAATAGCTCGCCGTGAAATTCTCGGCAGGAATAAAATGCGCCTCAAATTCGCGGATAAACGGGCTGTTCTCCTCTGAGGCCGCGCTTCCGAGCAGACCCTTGTACATGCTGGTGAGCTGCTCGATATCCTCCTTCTGTTTCTTGACATAGGAATCGTCAGATACATACTTGGAGAGCTGCTCGCTCTCCTGCGGCGTCAGATTCAACTGCTGTGTCCGCAGCACGCTCTGCTTGACCGCCTGATTGCTGGTGGGCAGATTCTTGATCTTCTGGGAAATCGTCCGGTATAAATTCTCCGCCTTTTTCTCAATGATAACGCCAAAATCCTGATTCATCTCAAAGGTTACCAGATCCTCGACATAGCCGCAGAGCCCTTCACAGGGCAGGCCCCCCAGAATTTCCCACGCGTTTGCGAGAAGCACCGTCCCCTCCCGCTCCCCGTAGGTGGTGGACATGACGATCGGCTGCATGTAAGTATTCTGGATTTTTTCCTTGTTGCCGTACAGCCAGCACGCATCCAGAAACTGCTGCATATATCCTCCGATGCCGAGCCATTCAACTGTCGTCGCAAGTATGATGCCGTCCGCCTCCTTGAAGGTCTGGGGCAGCGTCGCGATCTCGTTCTTGTTCTCAAAAATATTGATGCGCTTCACCTCGACCCGCAGCTCCCGCAGAACCGCCTCCATCTTATTCAGAACATACAGAGTGGGGTCATCCAGAAGCCCTCTCCCGCCATAATAGATATTGATCTTCATAATACCCTTTCATCCCCTATCACTCACTGCTCC
>CAZNQZ010000106.1:0-5012 GCA_964575245.1 uncultured Lachnobacterium sp.
GCCGCCGCCCGCGCCACATTCAGGGTTCCGAACACATTGTTCTTGATCGCCTCATTCGGGCTGTCCTCCATCAGCGGCACATGCTTGTGCGCAGCCGCATGGAAAACGACCTCCGGGTGATAGGTTTCAAAAACCGCATTCACACGGCTCGTGTTTCTCACCGACCCGATCAGCACCGTCAGGTTCAGATCCGGATACTGATGCAAAAGCTCCCTCTGCAGATCATAGGTGGTATTCTCGTAGATGTCCAGTATAATCAGGCGCTCCGGCCCATGCTCCGCGATCTGCCGGCAGAGCTCACTGCCGATGGAGCCTCCTCCTCCGGTCACCAGCACGCACCTTCCGACCAGAAAGCTCATGATCTCATCCAGATTTGTGCGCACCGGTTCCCTTCCCAGCAGATCCTCGAGCCCGACATCACGAAACAGGGACACCGTCACCTCGTCGTTGACAATCTGCGTCATACTCGGCAGAATGCGCAGCTGACAGCCCGTATCCTTGCAGAGATCCAGAATTTCTTTCTTGCGCGAGGCGGACACGTTCGGCAGGGCGATAAAAATCTCCCGCACGCCGAATTTTTCCACCGCCCATTTGATCTTATAATCATTCCCCACAACCGGCACGCCGAGTATCCGGTTGCCGATTTTGCGCGGGTCCGCGTCAATGACGCACACTGCCTGGTTGCTCATGCCCGTGCTGTTTTTCATATCCCGAATCAGCGACGCCGCCGTATTGCCCGCTCCGATGATCATAGTATTGACCACTCCGCCTCCCCTGTCAGAGAGTGCATGGCGCACCACGCGCAGCCCCCGGTAGAAAAACCGGCTCATACAGATCAGCAGCAACAGAAAGAAGCCATACAGCACATAATAGGAGCGGGGCATATCCCAGCGGAGCATGAACATCCCAACACACTGGGAGCCCGCCGCTATGATACACGCAAATACCACGCTGAGCATCTCCTGCACGCTGGCATACTGCCACAGACTGTTGTAAAGCTTAAACAGGGCAAAAATCAGGACTGTCAGCAAAACGTTAAAAAGCGCGTAGCGGTTCGCCGTGATCACATACCGCTGATCCATCTTGTCGATGGAAAACTCAAACCGCGTCCACAGCGCAAGGAATTCCGCCAGACACACCGCCATAATATCATAGAGCAGCAACAGCATTATCTTAAACGCTTTTTCTGCGCCCTGTTTTTGTTCTCTCGCTTTTCTCATCACTCGTAATATCCTTTTATGGTAAAATTTGGGTCAGGGACACGGCAGGTCAAACCCGAAATAGCGCACGGCATTGCGGTATGCGATATCTCCCACCATCCGTCCAAGGCGCTTTTCATCCCACGGATATTCGCCGTTTTCCACCCATTTCCCGATCAGATTGCACAAAATCCTGCGGAAATATTCATGCCTCGTGTATGAGAGAAAGCTTCTGGAATCCGTCAGCATTCCGATAAAGTTTGCAAGCAGGCCCAGATTTGCGAGGCTGGTCATCTGATCGATCATCCCCTGCTTGTTGTCGTTGAACCACCATGCGCTGCCCTGCTGGATTTTGCCCACGCACTCCCCGCTCTGAAAACAGCCCAGCACCGTCCCGATGGAGGCATTGTCCGTCGGGTTTAAGCTGTAGAGAATGGTTTTGGGCAGGGCATCCGCCTCCGAGAGTGCATTTAAAAGATCCGCCAGCTGTGCGGAGGGCGTGTGATTGTCAATACAGTCAAATCCGGTGTCCGGCCCCAGGGCACGAAAACGCGCCCTGTCGTTGTCCCGCTTGACCCCGTAGTGCAGCTGCATCGCCCAGCCCAGCCGCCTGTACTCCTTCGCGATAAACAAAAGGAACGCGGTCTTATACTTTAAGTCCTCCTCATAGCTGACCGGACTGCCCGCCAGCGCGCGGGAGAATATATCCTCAATTTCCGCCTCGCCTGCGGGCACATACATCGCATAGTCCAGACTGTGGTCGCTCGCCCTGCATCCCATCTCATCAAAAAAAGCAAGCCGCTTTTCCAATGCCCTTTTAAGATCTGCAAAACTTCGGATTTCTATACCCGAAGCGTCCTGCAGCCGCCGCATATAATCCGCAAATCCCGGTGAGGCTATTTTCATCGCGCTCTCCGGTCTCCATGCGGGAAGCACCTGCACGTCAAATCCGTCCTCGCGGATCATTTTGTGATAGCGCAGATCATCCGCGGGATCGTCCGTGGTGCAGATAAGCGTGACCCCTGAATTTTTGATCAGATTCCGCGCGCTCATGCCAGGCTCCTGCAGCTTCTCATTGCAGAGCTGCCACACCTCCTCCGCAGTGTCAGAATTCAGCGCGCCGTGGTAGCCGAAATAGCGCTGCAGCTCCAGATGGCTCCAGTGATAGAGCGGATTGCCAATGGCCTTTTCCAGCGTCTCCGCCCATTTCTGGAATTTTTCGCGGTCATCCGCATCCCCTGTGATGTATTTCTCCGCAACTCCATTGGAGCGCATCTGCCGCCATTTATAGTGGTCGCCGCCAAGCCAGACCTGTGTGATATTGGAAAACCGCCGGTCCTCGGCAATCTCCTTCGGGCTGATGTGGCAGTGGTAATCCAATATCGGCATATTTGCCGCATATTTATGATAGAGTGTCCTCGCCGTTTCTGACTCCAGCAAAAAATCCTGATCCATGAATGCTTTCATACTTCCTCCCGCACATGCCTCTTTAAGGTCTCTCTCACCGCACCCGGTCCCGCTGCGAGCTCCGCAAGGCAGGCGCACACCCGGTCCGCAAGATGTGCCTCATAGAGATCCACACCGAAAATTTCCTTTCTGTGAAGCAGCGGGCCAACCGCCGCCTCCACATCCTGCCCCGGCGCAAGGGTCAGCTTCTGCGCATAGGGACACACTTCATCCAGAAGCGGGTCAGGGCTGAGTTCAAACGCCCTCCCCTCGTCGTCAACCGCCATGAGATAGCGCAACCACGCGGCGAACACCAGCGGAATCAGCTTCAGCTCCGCCACATCCTTATCCGGGGCCGCAAGATATGCCTTGATGGTCTCGCCGAAACGGATCGGAAGCTTCTGCGAGGTATCGGTCGCGATTCGCTGCGGCGTATCCGGCATAAACGGATTCGGCACGCGCACGTTAAGCACCGTGTCAATAAACTCTTTCGGGTCCAGAATGCCCGGATTCACCACCACGGGCAGCCCCTCCCGATAGCCGATGGTCTTCACCAGCTCCACCAGCTCCGAATCCTTCATCTCGTCGGAGATCTTTGTGTAGCCCAGGAGACACCCGAACACCGCCAACGCCGTGTGCAGCGGGTTGAGGCAGGTGCAGACCTTCATCTTTTCCACCTTATCCACCGTCTCCCGGTCCGTAAAGATCAGTCCGCCCTTCTCCAGCTCGGGCCTCCCGTTGGGGAAGGCGTCCTCAATCACCAGATACTCGGTCTCCTCCGCGTTCACAAAGGGCGCAACGTAAGTATTTTTTGAGGTGACGATCGGCTCCAGCTCCTCCACTCCGTCCTTTTGCAGGATCTCCTCCACCGAGGCATCCGGCCTCGGCGTGATTTTGTCGATCATGCTCCACGGGAAGGACACCCTGCTCCTGTCATTGACATAGTCCGCAAATCCCGGATCTGCTTTGCCGTTTTTCGTCCACGCCTGCGCGAAGGCATGGATGGCCGCATACAGCTTATCCCCGTTGTGGGAGCAATTGTCCGTGCTCACCATCGCAATCGGCTTCGCGCCGGACTGATAGCGGAAATACAAAAGCGCCGCCACCTTGCCGATATAGCTGGCCGGATGCTCTGGTCCCGCCGCAAAATCCGCCGTCACCGCAGGCAGCTCCACTCCCTTGCCGTCCACCAGCTGGTAACCCTTCTCCGTGATCGTAAAGGTCGCCATCTGCAGGGAATCCGCCGCAAAAATTTCCTTCAGCCGACCGAACTGCGCACTGTCGTCCGAGTCGAGGGCCAGGGACTCCATGACAGAGCCCACTACGGTTTTCTCCACCGATCCGTCGGCCTTTAAGGTCACCAGTATACTGTAATCGTCATGCGGACGGTTCATCTTCTCCACGATCTCGTAGTCAAAGCCCTCCGCCACAATGAGTCCCCGGTCGAGCACCCCCTCGTTCAAAAGCCGCTGAACCACATTGGCATGAAACGCGCGGAACAGATTTCCCGCCCCGAAATGAATCCAGAACGGGTTTTTCTTCGTTTCGGCAAGCACCGCCCCGCGGTCAAACACCGGGAGCTGATAGCCCTTCGCCTCCCATTTTGCGCGGTCCTTTACACCTTCCTGATTGATTTTCATCCTCTCTTCGCCCCCTTGTCGATCGCTTCCCACAGACCATTCAGATACGCAGCGCCCAGCGCACGGTCATAGAGCCCGTAGCCCGGCATCGCCACCTCATCCCAGATCATCCGCCCGTGATCCGGGCGAATCGGTCCCGTAAAGCCAGTCTCATAAAGCGCCCTCATGATCTCGTACATGTCAAAGGTCCCGTCGCTGGACAGATGGGCTGACTCCTCGAAATCCGTCGGGGAGTTAAATTTCAGATTGCGCACATGGGCAAAATGAATCCTGCCCTTTAAGGACCGGATCATGTCCGGCAGATCGTTCTTCAAATTGGTCCCGTAGGAGCCGGAACAGAAGGTAACGCCGTTGTGCGGGTTGTCCACCATCTTCATCATGCGCAGAATATTCTCCTTGTTGATGATGATGCGCGGCAGGCCGAACACGCTCCACGCCGGATCGTCCGGATGGATTGCCATATTGATATCATAGGCATCGCATACCGGCATAATGCGCTCCAGAAAATATTTTAAATTCTCGAAGAGCTTCTCGTCGTCAATCGCCTCATACATTGCAAAGAGCTCCTTGACGCGCGCCATGCGCTCCGGCTCCCAGCCCGGCATAATTGTGCCGTTTGTGTCACCCGCGATAGACTCAAACATCTTCTCCGGGTCCAGCGCATCCACAGCCTCCTGCGTGTAAGCCAGCACCGTGGAGCCATCCGGACGCACCCGCGCGAGCTCCG
>CAZNQZ010000106.1:5022-5887 GCA_964575245.1 uncultured Lachnobacterium sp.
GGTCCAGTCATATACCGTCATGAAATTATAGCATACCAGATGAATATTCTCCTCACCCAGATTACGCAGGGTTTCGATATAATTGTCTATGTACTGGTCACGATCCGCAGCGCCGGTTTTAATCGCATCGTGCACATTCACGCTCTCGATACCAGAGATATGAAGACCCGACGCCTCCACCTCGTCGATCAGCGCCCGGATGCGCTCCCTGCTCCACACCTCTCCCGGCTGGGTGTCGTAAAGTGTGGTAATCACCCCCGTCACCCCCGGGATCTGGCGGATCTGCTTTAACGTCACCGTGTCAAATTTGGAACCGTACCATCTCAGTGTCATTTCCATAATCGCGTAACCCCTCCTTCTATCTCTGCACGCGCCCGGAGGCGTCGCCGCCTGCCAGCTTTAAGACCTCATCCTCACTGACCATATTGTAATCCCCCTCGATGGAGTGCTTCAGGCAGGAGGCCGCCACCGCAAACTCGATGACCGCCTGCGGCTCATAGCCCTTTAAGCACGCCGCGATCAGGCCGCCTCCAAAGCTGTCTCCTCCGCCCACGCGATCCACTATGTGCATTTTATACTTTTTGCTGAAATAATATTCGCCGCCGTCACAGAGCATGGCTGACCAGTTGTTGTCATTGGCCGAGATGGACTCCCGCAGCGTGATGGCAACCTTCTGAAAGCCGAAGCGGTCCACGAGCTGCTTTGCCACATCCTTGTAGCCTTCTGTGTTCACCGTACCCGCCGTCACATCCGTATCCTTCGCACGGATACCGAACACATCGGAGGCATCCTCCTCGTTGGAGATACACACATCCACGTATTTGCAGAGCTCTCCCATCACCTGCCCCGCTTTCTCCTTGCTCCA
>CAZNQZ010000106.1:5897-6774 GCA_964575245.1 uncultured Lachnobacterium sp.
GTGATTATCATGGCGGCCTTGGCCGTGTCCAGGCCATCCACTATAAAGTCCACGGTCTTTGATGAAGACGCATAGGTGACTATGGAATAAAGGGGCAGTATCCAGCTTTTCAGTATCGCTCCGCAGAGGATATAGAGTATGGCGTTATACACCATCATGAAGGTGCCCACCGTCACCCCCAGCTTCTTTGCCGCCTGGCAGGCATCCATGCAGATCGCCGCTACCGTGTCATTCAGCG
Source organism: uncultured Lachnobacterium sp. (assembly GCA_964575245.1). Lineage (GTDB taxonomy): Bacteria > Bacillota > Clostridia > Lachnospirales > Lachnospiraceae > Roseburia. The sequence goes on from CAZNQZ010000106.1 coordinate 6,136, forward strand.
CCGGTGTGATCCCGGTAAAGTGGAACCACTGTGCCCCGGCAAGAATCTTCTCCCAGTCGAAATCACTCTGCTTCGCCTCGTAGATCGCCGAGCCCGCGCGGTCATAGATCACCTTCGAGGGACGCTGGGACGCGCCTTTCTCCAGATAATAGATTCCGACGCGGTCGCCGCCCCTTACAATGTCCGAGACATCTACCCCGTATCTGCGCAGGGAGTTGACTGCCGCCTGCCCGATTTCATGCTTCGGAAGCTTTGTGACAAACGACGCATCCAGGCCGTAGTTCGCCAGCGACACCGCCACATTCGCCTCGCCGCCGCCGAAGGTGGCCCCGAGCCTGTCCGCCTGCACGAAACGGTAATAGCCCTCCGGCGCAAGCCTTAACATCAATTCTCCGAATGTAATCACCTTGCCCATGTTAGTTACCTCTGCTTTCTTTCACAATTTTCACACACTCAGCCGCCAGCCGCTCAATTTCTTCAAAACGCCCCGCATCCACAAGATCGCTTTTCACCATCCAGCTTCCGCCGCAGGCCAGAATACGGTTATATTCGAGATACTCCCGCACGTTGCTCTGACTGATGCCGCCGGTCGGCATGAATTTAAGCCCCACATAGGGCGCCGCCATCGCCTTGATCATC
>CAZNQZ010000107.1:0-6772 GCA_964575245.1 uncultured Lachnobacterium sp.
TTTTTGTTTTATTAGCACTCGTTCTAGTTGAGTGCTAACTGATTCTCATATAAAATAACACGGTTAACAGATATTGTCAACTGCGTTATGAAAAATTTATTGATTTTTTATTTTTAGTCTATCAGACCATAATGCTGCATCGCACGCAAAATGCCGTCCTCGTGGATATCCGAGGTGACATACTCGGCCGCCGCCTTTGCGGCCTCCGTCCCATTTCCCATCGCAATCCCGTGCCCGACAAAGCCCAGCATATCCAGGTCGTTGACGCTGTCCCCGACCGCGTAGGTATCCTCACGCCTCACTCCGAGATAGCTGCAAAGCCACGCGATGCCGGTCGCCTTGGAGGAGCCCCTGGGAACCGCCTCGATCACATTTCCTCCGTGCTCGAGAAAGTCAAAGAAGGTTCCGAGCTCCCTCTTCACCGTCTCATAATCCGTGTCCGGCAGCACGTCCGCGGAGAATTTGTTAATCCGGATGTCCTCCGTGTAGCCGCGGAGCGGGACAGCGTTTTCTCCCATATCCTCGAAGAGATAGGCCACGAACGGATCATCCTCAAAGCCGAATTCATCAATCCAGTGGTAATCCGGTCCCTCCAGCACTGCCGGCATCCGGCATTCGGACAGAACCCTGACAATCTTTTCCGTCAGGGCCGGCGTTAAAATATTCTCATAGAGGCGCACTCCGCTCATTTCAATATGGTTTCCGCAGGACGCAACAATCCCGTCAAAGCCGATTCCCAGCAGCTGCTCAGAGGTAATATTGCTCTTTGCCCTGCCGCTGCAGATGAAAATCTTGTGTCCCCTGGCCTGCAGGGCGTGCAGGGCATCGACCGTGCTCCGGGGGATTTCCATCGCCTCATCCCAGAGCGTTCCGTCTATATCAAAAAAGATTAATTTCTGCATAGGCTTACTGGACCGACAGATAGGAGTATCCCATCAGACTCTCGTCCACCTCCCTCGCAGCCTCACGGCCCTCGCGGATTGCCCAGACCACAAGCGACTGTCCCCGGCGCATATCTCCCGCCGCGAACACGCGCTGTGCGCTGGTCGCGTAATGTCCCGGCGCGGTCGCCGCGTTCGTCCGCTGATCCAGCTTTACGCCAAACGCCTCCGCGACGTAGCCCTCCGCCCCCAGAAAGCCCGCGGCGATCAGTGCCAGCTCCGCGGGAATCCGCTTTTCTGATCCCTCTACCGGAGCCATGACCATGCGCCCGCTCTCGTCCCGTCTGCTCTCAAGGCTCACGATGGTGATGCCGTTTAGCTTTCCGCTCTTCTTATCTTTATGGAACTCCTTCACTGTTGTCTGATAGATACGCGGATCGTGCCCGAAGCAGGCAATCGCCTCCTCCTGGCCATAGTCGGTCTTTAAGACCTTCGGCCACTCGGGCCACGGGTTATCCGCCGCGCGCTCCACAGGCGGACAGGGCATCATTTCCAGCTGAACGACAGACTTTGCTCCCTGACGAATCGCTGTCCCCACGCAGTCATTGCCCGTATCACCGCCGCCGATAATCACCACGTTTTTTCCCTTCGCCGACACAAAGCCGCCGTCCTTAAAATTCGAGTCCAGAAGACTTTTGGTCGTTCGGGCAAGATAGTCCACCGCAAACAGGATATTCTCCGCATCCCTGCCCTCCGCCCTGATGTCTCTCGGATTCTTTGCGCCGCAGCACAAAATCACGCGGTCATACTGCTCCAGCAGCTCGGAAGCCTTCACATCCACGCCCACGTTGCAGCCGGTGACAAAGTGCACGCCCTCCGCCTCCATGACACGGATCTTGCGGTCAATCACATGTTTCTCCAGCTTCATATTCGGAATGCCATACATCAGAAGGCCTCCCACCCGGTCATCCCTCTCATACACCGTGACCTCGTGTCCCCTCTGGTTGAGCTGGTCCGCCGCGGCAAGGCCGGACGGGCCGCTCCCCACGACCGCAACGCGCTTTCCTGTGCGCTGCTTCGGCACATGCGGCACGGCATAGCCCATCTCATAGGCCTTCTCAATCACACTGTGCTCATTATCCCTCACCGTCACCGCGTCACCCCAGTGGCCGCAGGTGCACGCCTTCTCGCAGAGCGCAGGACAGACTCTCGAGGTAAACTCCGGGAAATTGTTGGTCTTGTGCAGCCGGTTGTACGCCTGCTGCCAGTTGCCGCTGTACAGCAGATCATTCCACTCCGGCACAAGGTTGTGGAGCGGACAGCCGCTGGTCATTCCCGCAATCGTCATGCCGGACTGGCAGAACGGCACACCGCAATCCATACAGCGGGCTGCCTGCTTTTTCTGGTTGGCCTCCGAGAGATACACATGGAACTCGTCAAAGTTTTTGATGCGCTCCTTTGGCTCCGCCGCGCGCGTCTCACATCTTTCATATTCTATAAATCCGGTTGGTTTTCCCACCTTTTGTCCCTCCTTCTTGCGCTTCGCGGCCCAGGCCGCTCATCGCAACGGTTCAGGGCGACATTTAAAGTTTGCTTCGCAAAATCGCCCCTCACTCCTGTATCATGTTCTCACGGAATGCGCAGTGAATGCGCATTCCTGCACCATAAATCGTAACCTCTTTCTATAGTTAAGCTTTGACACTGGCATAGAATGCCTCGATCTGTGCCTGCTCCGCGCTGAGTCCCTTCTCCTCCATCTGCACGATTGCCGTCTGCATCCGGTTGTAGTCGTAGGGAATCACCTTCTTAAACTTCGGGAGATACTCGCTGAAATGGTCGAGCACCTGCTTGCCCTTCTCCGAGTTTGTCAGCGTCACATGCTCTCCGATCATCTCCTTGAGCTCGAGCACATCGTACTTGTTGGTCACTTCCTCCGTAAATACCATGGACTTGTTGGTGCGCATATACAGATCGTTGTCCTCGTCCAGAACATAGGCAATCCCGCCGCTCATGCCCGCCGCGAAGTTCTTTCCTGTTTTGCCGAGAACCACCACCCGTCCCCCGGTCATATACTCACAGCCGTGGTCTCCCACGCCCTCGACCACCGCGGTGGCTCCGGAGTTGCGCACGCAGAACCGTTCCCCCGCAACTCCGTTGATAAATGCCTTTCCGCTGGTTGCCCCGTAAAGCGCCACGTTTCCGATAATAATATTCTCATCCTTTTTGTAGCGAACTCCCGCCGGAGGATAGACGATCAGCTTGCCGCCGGAGAGCCCCTTGCCGAAATAGTCGTTGGAGTCGCCGACCAGCTCCAGCGTCAGCCCCCTCGGGATAAAGGCGCCAAAGCTCTGGCCTCCCGCACCGCTGCATTTTACAAGGAAGGTGTCCTCCTCAAGCGTGTCGTCATACAATTTCGTGATTTCGGAGCCGAAGATAGTTCCGAGCGAACGGTTGATGTTGGACACCTCCGTATCAATCATGCGCTTCTGCTTTTTCTCAAGCGCCGACCCAAGCTGCTTTAAGAGCACATTCAGATCCTTGCTCTTCTCCAGCTCGAAGTCATACACCTGCTTCGGGTCAAAGGTCACATGCTCCTTCGTCCCTGCAAAGGGATTGTTCAATATATTGGTGAGATCCAGCCTGGACTCGCTCTCCGAGAGATCCTCCCTCACCTTCAAAAGGTCGCTCCTTCCCACCAGCTCATCTACTGTCTTACAGCCGAGCTTCGCCATGTACTCTCTGAGCTCCTCCGCGATAAAGCGCATAAAATTCTCTACATACTCCGGCTTTCCCGCAAACCGCTTCCTGAGCTCCGGGTTCTGAGTCGCAATACCCGCCGGACAGGTGTCCAGATTGCAGACACGCATCATGACACAGCCCATCGTCACAAGCGGCGCCGTGGCAAAGCCGAACTCCTCCGCGCCCAGACAGGCCGCGATGGCCACATCCTTTCCGCTCATCAGTTTCCCGTCCGTCTCAATGCGGACCTTATTCCGCAGACCATTCATAATCAGGGTCTGATGTGTCTCCGCAAGCCCCAGCTCCCAGGGAAGCCCCGCGTTGTGGATTGAACTTGAAGGGGCCGCCCCTGTGCCCCCGTCGCAGCCGGAGATCAGCACCACCTGTGCGCCGGCCTTTGCCACGCCGGCAGCCACGGTTCCCACGCCGGCTTCCGACACAAGCTTGACGGAGATGCGGGCATCGCGGTTCGCATTTTTCAGATCAAAGATCAGCTGCTCCAGATCCTAGATCGAATAGATATCGTGGTGCGGCGGCGGTGAAATCAGCCCCACGCCCGGTGTGGAGAGCCTGGTCTTTGCAATCCACGGATAGACCTTCTTGCCCGGCAGATGCCCGCCCTCCCCCGGCATGGCCCACTGCGCCATCTTAATCTGCAGCTCCTTTGCGCTTGTCAGATAGCGGCTGGTCACGCCGAAGCGCCCGCTCGCCACCTGCTTGATCGCCGAGCAGCGGTTCAATCCGTCCTTGCCGACAGTCAGGCGCTCCCTGTCCTCTCCGCCCTCCCCGGTGTTGGACTTGCCCTTCAGACGGTTCATGGCGATCGCCAGCGTCTCATGGGCCTCCTTAGAGATGGAGCCGTAGGACATGGCCCCGGTCTTAAAACGTGTCACGATCTCGTCCACGCTCTCAACCTCCTCCAGCTTCACGCCCTTCTTCGGGTAATTGAAATCCATGAGCCCGCGCAGATTCGTGTGCCTCTGTTCCTCATCCACAAGGCTTGTGTACTGCTTGAACAGCTCATAATCCCCCCGCATGGAAGACTGCTGCAGCAGGTGGATCGTCGCCGGATTGTACAGATGCCCGTCCGCGCCGCTCCTCATTTTATGACGTCCCTTGCTGTCGAGGGTCAAATCCGTCTCGAGGCCGAGGGGGTCATAGGCCGCCGAGTGCAGGGTGTTCACGTCGTCCTCAATGTCCTTAATGCGTATGCCGCCGATCCTGCTCACCGTGTTGGTGAAATATTTGTCAATCACCTCCCGGTCAATCCCCAGCGCCTCAAAGATCTTTGAGCCCTGATAGGTCTGGATCGTGGAGATGCCCATCTTGGCCGCGATCTTGACAATGCCGCTGATGATCGCGTGGTTGTAATCGTCGATGGCCGCATAGTAGTCCTTGTCAAGCATGTGCTCGTCGATGAGCTGTTTGACCGTGTCCAGCGCCAGATACGGATTGATCGCCGTCGCCCCAAAGCCCAGAAGCGTAGCAAAATGGTGTACCTCCCGCGGCTCCCCGGACTCCAGAATCAGAGACAGGGAGGTGCGCTTTTTGGTCTTGACCAGATACTGCTGCAGCGCGGAGACGGCGAGCAGGGACGGAATCGCCACGTGATTGTCGTCCACCCCCCGGTCCGAGAGGATCAGGATGTTAGCACCATCCCGAAACGCCCGGTCCGCCTCAATGAACATACGGTCAATCGCCTTTTCCAGACTCGTATTTTTGTAGTACACAATGGAAATTGTGGCAACGCAAAAGCCCTCCTCCTTCATGCTGCGGATCTTCATCAGATCCGTGTTGGTCAGAATCGGATTGTTGATGCGCAGTACCCTGCAGTTCTCCGGCTTTTCCTCCAGAAGATTCCCCGCGCAGCCGATATACACGGTGGTAGAGGTTACGACCTCCTCGCGGATACTGTCAATGGGGGGATTTGTCACCTGCGCAAACAACTGCTTGAAATAGTTGAACAGCGGTTCGCGGTTGCCGGAAAGGGCCGCAAGCGGCGTGTCACTTCCCATGGCGGCGGTTGCCTCGATGCCGTTCTTCGCCATCGGCAGGATGGAATCCCGGAGTGACTCATAGGTGTAGCCGAAGGCTCTCTGCATCCTCTGGCGCTCCTCCTTCGTGTACTCCGGAACACGCTCGTTTGGAATTTTCAGCTCTCCCAGCATGACAATATTGCTGTCCAGCCACTCGCCGTAGGGGCGTCTCCCCGCATACTGCTCCTTCAACTCGTCGTCGTCGATGACCCGTCCCTGCACCGTGTCCACCAAAAGCATTTTTCCGGGGCGCAGGCGGTCCTTCGCCACGATCTTTGTCGGGTCGATCTCCAGCACTCCCACCTCGGAGGAGAGCACGAGATAATCATCGTTCGTGATATAGTAGCGCGAAGGGCGCAGGCCGTTGCGGTCGAGAACCGCCCCCATCATGTCCCCGTCGGAAAACAGGATGGATGCCGGCCCGTCCCACGGCTCCATCATCGTCGCGTAATACTGGTAAAAATCCTTCTTTTTCTGGCTCATGATCGCATTGTTTGCCCATGGCTCCGGAATCATGACCATGACAGCCAGCGGCAGATCCATACCGGACATCACAAGAAACTCCAGCGTGTTGTCAAGCATGGCCGAGTCAGACCCTTCCGTGTTGATGACCGGAAGCACCTTCTGGAATTCTCCGCGCAGCTTGCCGAGTGCCATGGTCTCCTCCCGCGCCAGCATCTTATCCGCGTTGCCCCTGATCGTGTTAATCTCACCGTTATGCACAATAAACCGGTTCGGGTGCGCCCGCTCCCAGCTCGGATTGGTGTTCGTCGAAAAACGCGAGTGCACAATGGCGATCGCGGTCTCGTAAGCTTCGTCCTGCAGGTCCGGGAAAAACTGCCTGAGCTGCTCCACCAGAAACATTCCCTTGTACACAATCGTCCTGCTGGAGAGCGACACCACATAGCTGTCGTCGTTGGACTGCTCAAACACGCGGCGTGCCACGTAAAGCTTGCGGTCAAAATCCAGCCCGCGCTCCACCTCCTCCGGCCGCCGGATAAACGCCTGCATAATGCAGGGCATACAATCCCTCGCCTTCGCAGAGAGCTTATCCGCATCCGTCGGCACCTTGCGCCAGCCTAAAAACTCCATGCCCTCCTTCTCGACGATGACCTC
>CAZNQZ010000108.1:0-6742 GCA_964575245.1 uncultured Lachnobacterium sp.
AAAACGTTTTTCCGTAAACTCCAATCTGAATGTACTTGAAATTGCGGACACCAAATATATGTATTCTGACAATACATTTGTATTTTCAGGGGAAGACCGCCTGCAGATGACCGATATAGGTGAGGGAGATGTCCTCTCCGTCACCGGGGTGGATAAAAAAATCCTTGCAGTTAATGTAACGACCTCCGAAGGAACACTCCAGCTTCAGAATACAGAACTTTTCGAGGGCAGTTATGTGCAGGTCGGGGCTAAGATTTTCTCACTGATTACTCCGAATCTTTCCATGCAGGTGCCAGAGGGGACGTATAATATCCTTGTTGCAAATGACGGATGGGGCGGCAACCAGGTGATTAATATCCGCAGGGGGGAAGTCACCGTGGTGGATCTTGACCAGATGAAAGGAAAAGGTCCGAAGAAAGGAAAGATTCAGTTTGTGGTGGATGTTGCAGACGCAGTTCTGATGATTGACGGGGAGCAGGTGGATTATGCTAAACCGGTGAAGCTGGTATATGGCAGGCATAGTCTTGAAGTCTATGCCGCAGGCCATGATGTCTGGAAACGGACGCTTTATGTCAATTCCAAGGAATCAACGATTGCCATCACGATTGAGGATGAGAAAGAGGAAACAGAGAGTGACACAGTAAGCAGCAGCGGTTCTTCACAGTCTGAAAGCGGTCAGACAAGCTCGGAATCTGAAAGTGACAGTATGAGTGAAAGTGAGCGTCGTCAGAGGGAACTTGATGTCATCAAAAACCTGATTTCTGGCATGACAGACGGAAGCGCATTTACCGTATACTAAGGTCTGGCATAGGCTGTTATAGATGCGATTTCTGCCCATGTTACAATTTTATGACTTTTTAATTACGGAAATCGCATAAAAACCGCTTTTTTCCTTGACAAATAGGTAAAAAACAAGTATAAATAAATTTGTAAGTAATTTGAGAGAAGGACTCAAGTTATAGAATATTGATAACCTATAGGAGGAATTTAGACATGAACAAGGCAGAATTAGTTACAGCGGTTTCTGACAAGGCGGGCATTTCCAAGAAGGATGCAGAGGCGGCTGTCAAGGCATTTACTGATGTTGTGACCGAAGAGTTGAAGAAGGGCGAGAAGATCCAGATGGTAGGATTCGGGACCTTTGAGGTTTCTGAGAGGGCTGAAAGAGTCGGAAGAAATCCGCGGACCAAGAAGGAGATCAAGATTCCGGCATCCAGGGCACCGAAGTTCAAGGCTGGCAAGGCTCTGAAGGATGCCATTAACTAATTAAATTCGTTCATTTCGGGGAGCGCTTTGGCGCTCCTTTCTTTATCAGGAGGATTTTATGCGACTGGATAAGTTTTTAAAGGTATCCCGCCTCATCAAGCGCAGAACGGTTGCCAATGAGGCGTGTGATGCGGGGCGCGTGCTGGTGAACGGCAGACAGGCGAAGGCGTCCACAATCGTCAAGGTCGGGGATGAGATTGAGATTCTGTTTGGGCAGAAATCTGTCAGGGTGTGTGTGCTTGATTTGCAGGATACGACAAAAAAGGAAGAGGCGAAGGATCTCTTCAAGTATATCTGAGAGTTCTAAAATTCGCCCCGGGCTCATACATTAAGTGTATAGAATCATGAGGTTACATGTGGAGGGCGATGCATATGGAGGAAAAGACAATCACCAAACAGCACAAGGTCACGATGAACAATCGAAAGGCCGGAAGTTTTACAGGGGTGTTGGATGTGCTGTCCTTCGATATGACGGAGATCCTGCTGGAGACGGAGCTGGGGATGCTCCACATTAAGGGGAAGGATCTTCATGTGAACCAGCTCAATCTGGACAAGGGCGAGGTGGAAATCGACGGGCAGATTGACACGCTCGCCTACTCAGAGGTTTCCGCTTTTGCGAAAAAGGGAACTATGCTCGGAAAGCTGTTTAAGTAGTGGAGCTGTTTTCTGCCATACCGGGGGAGCTTATACTGCTGCGTGAGGCGCTTTTCATGGGGGCGGGCATGTTTGCGATCTACGATCTGATACGGATTTTCAGGCGTCTGCTGCCGCACGGAATTTTGTGGATTTCCATTGAGGATCTGTTGTACTTTGCCGCTGCCGCGCTGTGGTTTTTCCTTCGGATATGCAAGGTCAACAGCGGAATTATCCGCTTTTATTTCCTTCTTGCGATGGGGGCAGGGGCGCTTGCCTATTATCTGCTTCTGGGGCGTCCCCTGATGAGCCATATCAGTGTTTTGATTCTCCGCGTAAAAAAGGGATTGAAAAAGATTCGTAAAACGATTACAATTAAGCTGGTAAGATTAAAGAAACAGAATGAGGATGAGCCATGAGAGCAAAAAAGAACGGACGCCGGAATTCGGGAGTGCTCGGCATCGCGCTGATCGCGGTCGCCTTTGCCGCGGTGATGTCGGTGCAGATTTACCGCTTAAAGCAAAAGGATGAGGAATGGGCTGAGAGGGAGAGGCTGTCCTCGCAGGAGAGGGAGGACGAAATGCGCCGCAGCACGCAGCTGGATGAGCTTGAGGAGAAAACAGCCTCCTCCGAGTACATAGAATCCATCGCGAGGAGCAAGCTCGGCCTCACCAAGGATAAGGACAAGGAGATCATCTTTAAGGAACAGTGAGAATAAGAAAAAATATGAAGGAGGGAACCTGCGGAGGCAGGTTCCCTTTTAGCTTCCTCGAATCGCAGTAGAAGGAAGTTTTGGCGAAAAGTTTTTTTGATCTGTGCGCGGTTTTGACAAGTATTTTGATGTGGCCAACCTATAATCCTTGATACTCACCCCGAACGCCGGGATCGGGGAAAAAGATAGGGAGGCAAGATATGAATGCAAAACAAAACTGGTTGGAAGTAATGGGAAAGGTCGTCTACTGTTTGCTTGGAACGCTGTGCAGTCTGGTGTGCGTGCTGGGATATTATCCGCTTGTCCCCGCGTTTTACGCATCCTGCTGTCTGCAGAAGAAAAGGAGCCCGCTGTTATACATAGGGTTGTTTGTGGGCATGGCGCTGTGTATGCCGGTGGGTGCAACCATAAAATATCTGTTTATTTTCCTGGTTGTGGGGATTGGCATACGGTTTTATCTGTGGGCGAACCGCAGGTGCAGCTGCTGGATGGCTGGTGTGATCGCCGGGCTTTCGGTCGCGGTGATGAACTGCTCCGGCATGGCCCTCGCGACGATGGACAAAAATGAATTGATTTTAAGCGTCAGCGAGGGCGTGGAGGTGTTTGGCCTGACGGTGCTTTTCTACTATGTGCTACAGATGACGGCGGAGCTTGCCAGAAATCTGACGCAGATTCAGCGCGGTGAGGAGGGGGAGAACGCGCCACCCCAGAGGATCTATGAGAACGGGCGCGTGAGCGCCTTTGTGGAGGCGGTGGACGAGCTGTCGGTCGCGTTTGCGGCCATGGGGCAAAAAAGCCGGATGTCCGGACACGAGAGCGTGAATGCGCTGGAGAGGGAGATTACCGGAAAGCTCTGTGCGGCCTGCGACGGCTGTGCGCTGTGCTGGGCACAGCCCGGCAGTCACCTCTCGGATCAGATCCGTAAAATGCTGCAGGCTGTTGTGAACCACAGCCCAAAGGAGGAAATCATTGAAAAGCGCTATATGCAGGAGTGTCCGCGCTACTCGGGTATGGTGGAGGAGGCAATCTGGGCCTTCTCCCGCATGGAGCTCAACGAGGCGTGGTATCAGAGACTGCAGAATAACCGGCGCATGATCGCGGAACAGCTGGATGCGATGTCCGATCTGTTGCAGGACTGGACGAAAAACCAGAAGTGCCTGGACTCTTCCAACCGTATGGTGCTGGCGCGTATCCGCTTTGAGGCCGGGGAGCGGGGGCTTGTCGCCGAGCATGTACACATTTACGAGGATGAGGAACGTCATATGAGAATCACGGCGTATGTCGCCAGCAAGTGGGGCGGGGGGATTCCAAGTAAAAATTATGTGCGTGCTCTGGAGAAGGCGTGCGGGATGCGCCTGCGCCTGGAGAGAGGATCGCGGAGTATCCTGACGAAGGAGGCGGTGCCGCTGACCGTCTATGAGGATACGCGCTACTACGCAATGTCGGGCGTGGCATCGGAAAAGCAGGATGGCGCCGCGATGAGCGGGGACAGCTTTGCGCTCTATACACTGGAAAGCGGACAGTACAATATCTGCCTATCGGACGGCATGGGCTCCGGCGGTGCGGCGAGCAAGGAGAGCGGGCTGGTGGTGGATCTGATGGAAAAATTCATGGAGGCGGGATTTCCCAAGGAGACCGCGATACGCATGATGAATTCCGCCATGGTCATGCAGGGGGAGGACAATTCGTTTTCCACAATGGATCTGGCGTCCATTGATCTCTATTCCGGAAAGCTTGCCCTTACAAAGATCGGTGCGGCGGCGTCGTTTCTGCGCAGGGGCGGCGAGACGGAATGCATCAGCTGCGCCTCGCTCCCGGCGGGGGCACAGATGTCGGAGAACCCGCCGGAACCGCTGGAGTCCTATATGAAAAACGGAGATTTCCTTGTCATGGTGACGGATGGTGTGTTAGAATATCTACATGTGAAAAATCCGGAGGAAAAGCTGGAGGATATCATCAGCGAGGTACAGACAGAAAATGCGGGTGTGATGGCGGAGGCGATCCTTGGCCGCGTCACGCTCTTTACCGGAGGGCATGTGCCGGATGATATGACGGTGATTGTGACCGGACTCTGGGAGCAGGAGCGGTAAAGCGTATGGTTGAGCAGGTGAGGGGCTACATGGAGCAGTGTCGTATGGTGGAGCCGGGGGATGTGGTGCTGGCGGGAGTGTCCGGCGGTGCGGACTCTGTGTGTCTGCTCCTTGTGCTTGCACAGCTTGCGGAAGAAATGGGATTTTCGCTGGAGGCAGTGCATGTGGAGCACGGGATTCGCGGGGCGCAGAGCAGACAGGACGCCGGTTTTGTCCGGCAGCTCTGCGAAGGGCTTAGCGTCCCGCTTGCCGTGCGCCATGTGGACGTACCGCGGTATGCAAAAGAACATTCCGTCGGCACAGAGGAGGCGGCACGGCTGCTGAGGTATAGCGTGTTTGCGGAGGAGGCCGGAAAGCGGGAGGGCCGCTGCAGTGTCGCGCTGGCACACCAGATGGAGGACAATGCGGAGACCATGCTGATGGCCCTTGTGCGCGGGACGGGGCTGGACGGATTGTGCGGGATGCTGCCGGTCAGGGAGGACGCTGTCCGCTATATCCGCCCGCTCCTGGAGGTGAGCCGGGGGATGGTGGAGGCGTTTCTCGAGGAGCGGGGGCAGAGCTGCTGTACGGATGTGACAAATTTTGATACCCGGTATACCCGCAATTATATCCGGCATGAGGTGCTTCCGCTTCTCGCGCGGGTGAACCCGCAGGCTGTGGCGCACATGAACCGGACGGCGGCGCAGCTTGTGGAGCTGCGCGCATACATGGAGCGGGAGACGGACGGTGCATACCGGCAGGCCGTGCGGTTTGACGCCGGGGGGGAACTGCTGCTGGACGTGGCGGGGCTGTTGGCGCTGCCCGCTGCGCTGCGGGAGCGCATCGTGCACCGGGCTGCCGGGGAGGCTGCGGGGGCGCGCAGGGATATTGGTGCGGTTCACATTGGAGAGATTCTTGGGCTCCTTGAGGGGCAGAGCGGACGGCGCGCGGATCTTCCCGGGCGCATGGAGGCAGTGCGGGAGTATGGCAGCATTCGTCTCCGGCAAAAGCGCGCAGAGGAAGCATTGGACATGGGGGCGGAGGTGACGGTGACAGCCGGACAGCTCGCCGCTTTGCGCCCGGAGAATCCTCCCCTCGTCCTTCCGCTGGGAGAGGGCCGGGGGTGCCTGGAACTCAGGGTTTTTCTTTTTGAGGGGAAAAAAGAAGAAATTTTAAGAAAAAACTATACCAAATGGCTCGATTATGATATGATAAAAAATGGGTTTTCTGTCCGTGGACGTCAGAGCGGAGATTTTTTTGTGCTGAATCGGGACGGACACCGCAAAAAGCTCAGCAATTACTTCGTCGATGAAAAAATTCCGGCGGCGCGCAGGGATCGGTTTCTGCTGCTCGCAAAGGGCGCGGAGGTGCTCTGGGTGATTGGCGGGCGCATGGGCGTGAGCGCTATGGTGACTGAGCGCACAAGGCGTGTGCTGGAGGTATCGTACAGAGGAGAAAACGACCATGGATTACAGGAAAAAGCATAAGATATCCGTCTATCTGACCGAGGAGCAGATCAACCGGAGAATCGCTGAGATCGGCGCAGAAATCACAGAGCGGTTTCGCGGAGAGTCCGTGTATCTGGTCTGTATTTTGAAAGGCTCGGTGTTTTTTACGGCGGAGCTCGCCAAGCGGATAGAGCTTCCAATGACGATTGATTTTATGTCGGTTTCCAGCTACGGTGCCAGCACTCATTCCTGCGGAGTGGTAAATGTGAAAAAGGATCTGGAGCATTCGATCGAGGGTGAGAATGTGATTGTCGTGGAGGACATCATAGATTCCGGCAACACGCTCAGCCGCCTGCTGACGCTTTTTTCACACCGGAACCCCAAAACCCTTACGCTGTGCACGCTTCTGGATAAGCCCGACCGGCGCACGGCCACGGGCGTCTGCGTGGACTATGTCGGCTTTGAGATACCGGATAAGTTTGTGGTGGGCTACGGTCTGGATTTTGATCAGAGATACCGCAACCTCCCGTATATCGGATTTATTGAGGACGAGGAAGAGTAATATGATACAAGGGTCAAAAGCCAGAAATCGTTCCTGCTTGCAGGATAAGATT
>CAZNQZ010000109.1:0-421 GCA_964575245.1 uncultured Lachnobacterium sp.
AATGCGGATCGTCCGAGCCTGATCAGCGATCGCCCGCGTGATCGCCTGCCTGATCCACCATGTCGCATAAGTGGAGAACTTGTAGCCCTTGCGGTAATCAAACTTTTCCACTGCCTTGATCAGCCCCAGATTTCCCTCCTGGATCAGATCCAGAAACAGCATTCCGCGCCCCACATAGCGCTTTGCGATACTGACCACCAAACGCAGATTGGCCTCCGCGAGGCGCTTTTTGGAATCGGAGCCCTCCTCCGTCACCTTCTGGAGGTCGCGGATCTCCCCGCGGATCTCCTCCTTCTCCTCCTCGGTCCCGGCCTCATCCACGCGCTTTTTCAGGAGCTGTATCTTCTCGGAGGCCACGCACCCAACCTCCATCTTTTTCGCCAGCTCGATCTCCTCCTCCGCAGAGAGCAGGGGAACCTTC
>CAZNQZ010000109.1:431-6281 GCA_964575245.1 uncultured Lachnobacterium sp.
ACATCCACATTATTCTTTTCCAGAATATCAAAAACTTCCTCCATGCGCTCCGCATCGAGATTCATATCCCGGAAAAAGTCATTGATCTCCTGATACTCCATGATATTGCGTTTTTTCTTGCCAAGTTCCAAAAGTTCTTTCATTTTCTCCTGAAACTTTTCTTTCATATCATCGGTCTCTGTTGTCTCTACTGCCTCTGCAATTTCTTCCTTTTTCTTTGCCATGCGTTTGTCCTCTCACGGTTAATTTTGTCCTTATTCGATGGAAATATGCAATTTTTCCAGCTTTTCCAGCGCCTTCTTTGCCTCCACCACCTGCATCAGCGACACGAGATCGCTCGTATCTTCCTGACGCATTCGCTCATTAATGCTATTTTCCTTGACACGAAGGATCGTCTCCCGAAATGCCTTCTCTCTGTCGCTTTTTGTCTCGACCTCGTGAATTTTGGCGTTAAAAATTCCCGCGACCTCCTTCTGAACCTCCTCTTCCGGAAACAGGCTCACAATCCGGGCAGGATTCACGCAGCCCTCCCTCTCATACTGCTCAAAAACCTCTTTTGCCACCCTCGCAAACGGCTCACCCAAAAAATCCTCCGCCGTGACCAGCCCACGGATCACCTCAAAGAGACGGTTGTCCTCCACGAGCCATGTCAGAAGAAGCTTCTGGGATTTCTCCATCCCATCCTCCCTTTTCCGGTTCTCATGGCTTATGCTCTTTTTCGGCGCAGGCCGCACAATTCCGCCCCGGTTGGCCTGCTGGTTCACCAGCCTCCTCAGATTGTCAAAACCGATCTGATAACGCCCTGCCACCGCCTCAATGTAATTGTTCCGCTCCAGCTCCTCAGAAAAATTTAAAAGCCTTATGGCAATTTCATTAAAAAACGCCGTCTTGGACTCCGGATCGTTCATGTCATACTGTTCCTCCAGAATCCGGATCTCAAACAGAAAACTGTTCTCTGCCGCATCAATCCGTTTCTGATACTCTTCGGCGCCCAGCGCCTTGATGAATTCGTCCGGGTCCTTATAGGGGCGCATATTAATGATCTTTGTCGTAATTCCGACCTCTTTTAAAATCGGAATCGCCCGCAGCGCTGCGCGCACTCCGGCGCCGTCACTGTCATAGGTCAGATAGACCTCCTTCGTGTAACGCTTTAAAAGATTGGCATGACCGCTTGTCAAGGCCGTGCCGAGGGACGCAACCGCATTGTCAAACCCCGCCTGATGCAGGGAGATCACGTCCATATAGCCCTCGCAGAGCAGAATCTGGTTTCTCCTCGTGCTCTTCGCGATATGAAGTCCATAGAGATTGCGGCTCTTGTCAAAAATCTTTGTCTCCGGGGAATTCAGATACTTCGGCTCCCCCTCCCCCATCACACGGCCGCCAAACCCGATGACACGGTTATGTACGTCCATAATCGGGAACATGGCACGGTTCCAGAAGCGGTCGTGCCCGCCCCTCACCTCATCAATCACGACAAGGCCGGACTCCTTCAACAGCTCGTCCGTATAGCCCTTACCCTTTAGATAACGGTAGAGACTGTCGCTGTACTGCAGGGAACAGCCGAGTCCGAAGCGCTGCATCGTCTCCACGGTAAGCCCCCGGTCCGTAAAATACTTCAGAGCGTGCTCCCCCCTCCCATTCCTCAGAAGGGTATAAAAATACTTTGCCGCCTCCCGGTTTACCTCCAAAAGCCGGGCACGCCTGTCCGCCTCCCGCCTCTGCGCCTCGTTCATCTCCTGCTCCGGGAGATCCACCCCGACACGCTGTGCAAGGGTCTGCATCGCCTCGCCGAAGGTGAGGTTTTCGTACTGCATGACAAATGTGAATACATTGCCCCCGGCCCCGCAGCCGAAACAGTAATACATCTGTTTGGAAGGCGTCACGGAAAAGGACGGACTCTTCTCATTATGAAAAGGACACAGGCCGAAGTAGCTGTTTCCTTTTTTCTGGAGCTGGACATAGGACCCAATGACATCCACAATATCATTGCGGGTGCGGACCTCCTCCACCAGATCATCTCCGTATCGGGGCATATCCTGCCTCCTTTCTCGCTGCCATTCACAGTCCGTTTACTTTTCACACGCTCTTCCGGTTATCCGTATCAAAAGCCGTCCACGCTCCATGCCTCCGGTATAAAATTCTCTTTGAATTTGGTGATTGCATACTGATCCGTCATCCCTGAGATATAGTCACAGACAATACGCCCCTTATCCTCTCCCGCGTCAAGCATCGCCAGCAGCTTGTCCGGCAATTGCTCGATATGATCCATATAAAAACAGTACATCTGCTCCAGCATGGTCTTCGCCTTGACCTCCTCGCCCTTGGCCACCGGATTCTTGTATACATGGTCGAACATGAACATGCGGAGATCCTTTAACGCCTCTGCCGTCTCCTCCGACATGATAATGTCATCCCTATCCATACTGTGGATGACAATGTCGTGAATCAGGTGATTCAGGCGCGTCCTTGTGTCATATCCAAGCGTTTTTCTCAGCTCGACGGGGATGTCCTCCTCCCGCATGATCTGTGCCCGGATCGCGTCGTCGATGTCCGAGTTCACATACGCAATCTTGTCCGAGAGGCGCACAATCCTGCCCTCGAGCGTAGAGGGAATTGTCCTGGTCTGATGATTTAAGATGCCGTCCCTCACCTCCCATGTAAGGTTTAACCCCTCTCCGTCCTTTTCCAGCTTCTCCACGATGCGGACGCTCTGCTCATTATGGCGGAATCCGCCCGGGTAAACCCTGTCCAGAACGAGCTCACCCGCATGACCGAAGGGCGTATGCCCCAAATCATGCCCCAGCGCGATCGCCTCCACAAGATCCTCGTTCAGCCTGAGCGCCTTGGCAATCGTCCTCGCATTCTGGGAGACCTCCAACGTGTGGGACATACGCGTCCTGTAGTGATCCCCCATCGGCGTCAAAAACACCTGCGTCTTATTCTTCAATCTGCGAAACGATTTACTATGTAAAATGCGGTCGCGGTCCCGCTGAAAGACCGGTCGGATGTCGCACTGCGGCTCCTCCCGGTCCCGGCCCCTCGAGCAAACGCTCAGACAGGCGTAAGGACTCAAATTGTCCCGCTCCATCGCCTCAATCTGTTCCCGAATCATCATAATATTCACCGACTACCATCCATTCAAAGCCCTTTACTATAATAATTCCGCAAATGCTCCCATTTTCCTTTTTTTATTTTCTATTTCCTCCAAGAATATCTAAAATCTCCTGCAAAAGCACCCCGCTGATCAGATTTTCACGGCTCCCGTAATAGAATTTGTTGTCCTTGACAAGGATACAGCCGACCCAGCTGCCCGGCGCCAGCTCCTCCATCAGGGCGTGCTCGATATCCTCATAGGCGTACAGGGAAAAATACGCGTCATAATCCTCGAAATCCTCAGTCCGGTATACCACTTTACCAAACCGGCGCTCAAGCCCTTCCACAAACTCAGGCTCACACACCAGATACCCGGTCGGTTCATGCGTGTATGCCGACTCCCGCACCCAGTCCTCATCCCAGAGCAAAAATACCGTATGATCCCTCCACGTCTCCCGCTCCTCGAGCTCTGCCGCGGGCGCAAACCTCCCCACGACCGCCCCGTGCACCTCCACATGGCGGTCAACGGTTTCCGGTGCCGTGTACAGCACATTCGCCACAGCCAGTTCATAGAAACGGCTGCTGCAGTCCTCATCGCGGTGCGCAAGATATCCCTGCGGGGTTCCGGTCTCGTGCAGCGTGAGCTCTCCTCCGACAGGGATATAAATCTGCCCGCCGTACACCATGGGTCCCAGCACATCATCCTCCGTGAGATATTCCGCCACCTTCCCGTATTTGCGCGTCTCATCCCGCGGCCCGAACAGGATAAGCGCCGCGGGCACGCCAATCACCGCAATTCCGATTACCGCAAGCACAATGTTCCTGCGGATCATGCGGACCGCAAGCGCTCTGTTTACCATTCCCGGCGCCCATGACGAGGTGTCCACGTCCATCCGGCCGCGCCTGGGACCGTAGAGATGAACAGAAAACAAAAAGGAAAACAGACCGACAGCAAGCGTAAACGCAAGCATCCCCACGATACACAGTATCCGTTTCCACCCGTCAAGCTCCTCGCACAAAAGAAGGTATTCGATCAGACACACGCCGCGCCCAAAGGGCTTTTCCCCGATGAAGCCCCGGCAGAGCGCTCCGATGCCCGCGCAGAGGAGCGAAAAGAAGCTCCCGTCCAGCAGCGCATACGTGATCCATATGCCCGGCCTGCGGATCACGACAAGCGGAAACAGGGAGATCACGAACGCAAACATGAGGATCCCCACGAAAAAATACGCCCACTTTTCCAACATGGGAGTGTCTAAAAGCCCCTGGATATACTCAATCGCCGAGGCTCCGTTGATATGCCCCCAGCCGCTCACGCGCGAAAAGAGAAGCCCCACCCTTATCAGCGACCACAGCAAAAGGTATGCGGCACCGTAATCAAGGAACAGAGCCGACAGTTCTCTCCGGCTCGTCATCGCCAGATGACGTATAATCCGGTTTCCCTCCCCCGTCACGGAGCGCAGGCAGTAAAATACAATGAGGAATGCGATAAAGGCGGGAAATCCTCCCACGCTCCCGATAAATCCGTTGATAAACACCATCACAAGAAATGCGAGCACAGCGGACACAATCAACCGATACGGTTTGCCCGGCGCATTGCCGGACAGCCTGTAAAACATCTTCATCTCCAGTCCTCCCTCCCAACCGGCGCTCCTTTTTTTAAGTACAGAACCCTGTCAGCCCGAAGAACCTCCTCCTCATGGTGCGTCGTGTACACCACAGCCGCCCCGGTCCGTCTCCGGTAATCCTCGAGCAGATCCCACATTTTTCTTTTAGAGTCCGCATCCGCCCCTCTGGTCGGCTCGTCAATCACGAGCAGACCCGGCCCGCGGCAGATCGCCAGAATCAGCATCAATTTTTTTTGCATATCCGGTGCATACAGCTTTACCCGCTGTCCCATGTCAAGCTCCATCTGCTCCATATAGTCCGAAAAAGCCTCCCGGTCAAAAAAGGGCTCGTGCTTTGCCAGCTCCCGCACCAACCGTTCCGCTTTAAATTCTGTGTTAAAATTCGGCTCGTCATACACAACTGACATCTGCCGGCGAATCCGCCGCTCATCCTCGCACAGTTCTTTTCCCCAGTAGGTGATCCTGCCTGCCTCCGGGGCAAGCGCCCCGCCGATTCCACGAACCAGAGTGCTCTTGCCCGCCCCGGCCTTTCCGCCGACAGCCAGCATCTGTCCCATCTCCACCCGCAGATTCACATTGCAGACCATAAAGAATCCCCTCTGCAGATACAGTTTTTCCGTTTGCAGTGCAACCATCGCAGTCTCTTCCCTCCGTTTCTCCGGTAATTGGGCAGGGGAGATTTTTCGTCCCTGCCCGCAGCGCGGCCCGCATCCGGCTTTGCCGGAAATCTTCCTTTTGCGGGCCTGCGCATAAAAATGTCGCAGTTGATCCAATGCTCAACTGCGACAACCATGATGCGGAAGAAGGGACTTGAACCCTCACGATGTAAGCATCACTAGATCCTTAGTCTAGCCTGTCTGCCAATTCCAGCACTTCCGCATATCGTTCGACGACCTGATTATTTTATCAAACCATAGCCCTGTTGTCAATACCCATGAATAAAATTTTTTATTCAAAACGCTCTTGACAAGGAGACCCTGTTTTGCTAAAATAGCATTTGTTCGCAGGAGTGGTGGAATTGGCAGACGCGCAGGCTTCAGGTGCCTGTGGTAGCAATACCGTGTGGGTTCAAGTCCCATCTCCTGCATCAGAATAAACTGACAGGCTGCGCCTATGGGCAGCCTGTCAGTTT
>CAZNQZ010000109.1:6291-6593 GCA_964575245.1 uncultured Lachnobacterium sp.
GGTAAGCGCAGTGAATGCGCACTACTGACCCGTGTATTGATTTTTCCATGTGCCAATGTTATAATATCCCATGCCGTCAGCCTCCCCACTTTGCGTGACCGGCGGCGTTTTCCATGAGTCCAAACGGATTTTGGGAGCCTGTATTTACAGGTTCTTAAAGCCATGCGAAAGGAGGGGGCTCCTATAAAGCCTAAGATGAACAAACAGGGGAGGGCCAGAGGTCTCTCCCTGCTCTTCCTGATCCTGTTATTTTTCTCCATCTTCGGGATAATCATATCCACCGTATCTCAGAAGATATCCCG
>CAZNQZ010000109.1:6603-6731 GCA_964575245.1 uncultured Lachnobacterium sp.
ATTTTGATCTTCGGCGTGTTCGGGACCATTGTGTTTGCCGTGTCCCGGCGGATATCCCGGGAGATGTCCGCCTCCGCCATCCAGAACCTGAGCGAGAGCCTGGACCTGATCCAGAGCACCATCGAGGC
>CAZNQZ010000110.1:0-6657 GCA_964575245.1 uncultured Lachnobacterium sp.
AGATTGAGGAAATGTTTGCGGAGTTTGAAGCCTCGTATGAGGCGATTCGGATGAAAACCCTGCTGTCCGGCGAGTATGACGGCGATAATGCCATTGTCACGCTGCACGCGGGGGCAGGGGGCACAGAGTCCTGTGACTGGGCCGCCATGCTCTTCCGAATGTACTCCAAGTGGGCGGACAAACGGGGTTATGCGTTGGAGGTCCTGGATTCCCTGGACGGGGAAGAGGCGGGGATCAAGTCCATCACGTTTCAGGTGAACGGGGAAAATGCATATGGCTGTCTGAAGTCGGAGAAGGGAGTGCACCGGCTGGTGCGCATTTCGCCCTTCAACGCGGCGGGAAAACGCCAGACATCCTTTGTCTCCTGCGATGTCATGCCGGATATCGAGGAGGATCTGGATATTGAAGTGAGGGATGAGGACATCCGCGTTGACACGTACCGTTCCAGCGGCGCGGGCGGACAGCATATCAACAAAACCTCATCCGCCATCCGCATCACGCACTTCCCGACGGGGATCGTCGTGCAGTGCCAGAATGAGCGGTCGCAGCACAAGCAGGAGGAAAATGCCGTCAAGGCGGAGGGAATCCGCGGGGAGATTGCGGAGATTGGCTGGGGCAGCCAGATCCGATCCTATGTGATGCAGCCCTACACGATGGTCAAGGATCACCGCACCGGTGTGGAGAGCGGCAATGTCGGTTCGGTTATGGACGGGGGAATTGATCTCTTTATCAACGGCTACCTCAAGTGGCTGAGTCTGGGTTGCCCGAAGAATGCGGGCGGTGAGGAGGAATAAGCATTGGTTTGTCTTGCGGTCGGGATTACGGCGGCCATCGGACTTGGCGTTTTTTTTGCGGTTCTTGCGGGTCTTGGCATCGGTGCGCTGGCAATCCGGAGCAAAATACAAAAGTTTTCTCAGGCGGCATTCGGGACGGACAGCCTGACCGAGGGACTGAACCGGCAGGCTGACGAGCTGGCGAGCGTCCCCAAGTCTGTCTCCGGCATGACCCGGCTGATGGAGCCGCAGATTGTCCGGGATTTTCCGGATTTTGTGTGGCAGGAGTTCAGGCGGCGCGCGGAAAATATGCTGACGCTTGCACTGCTGGCGATTTCTGCTGAGAATGCGGGACGCTTGGAGAACGCCTCGGAGGAAATGCGGCGTCAGGTGGAAAACCGCATATTGGACAATCAGGCGCAGCATATCCGGGAGTTGTACGACAATATCCGGATTCATCAGACGGAAATTGCCAATTACCGGAAGGATCACGGGAAGTGCGTGATCACAATTCAGAGCGCCGTGGAATATTATCATTATAAGGTCAGCGCGCAGGCGCCGGAGGGGCGGGTTGTGGAGGGCTCAAGGGAGAGAAAGGAGCAGACGAAGTACAATCTTGAGCTGATTTACATACAGGACGCGGATGCGGCAGGCGGCAATGCCGTCGGTACGGTCTGTCCCCACTGCGGCGCGCCGATCCGGAATCTGGGCAATCTGAAGTGCGAATATTGCGGGTCGGCGGTGCAGCTCATCAATAGAAAGGTTTGGTCTCTTCACAATTTTTATGAAGTGGATTATAATCATATTTAACTGTCACAATAAACAGAAGACAGAGGGAGGAATGAGATATGGGAATTATCAGAGCAATCGGAAACGCCATTGGCGGGGGCCTTGCGGATCAGTGGCTGGAGGTCTATGAGGCGGACGATATGGGTGCCCAGACCGTCTTTACCAGGGGCGTGCTGATGCGAAAGGGTGAGAACAAAAAGGGGACACAGGACACGGTCTCCAACGGTTCCATCATCCATGTGTACGACAATCAGTTTATGATACTGGTGGATGGCGGCAAGGTGGTGGATTACACTGCAGAGCCGGGATATTACAAGGTAGATAATTCTTCTTTGCCTTCTCTGTTCAACGGGGAGTTCGGGGATACCTTAAAGGAGGCCTTCAACCGCATCCGTTACGGAGGCCAGACGCCGAAGGCACAGAAGGTATTCTTTATCAATCTGCAGGAGATCAAGGGAATCAAGTTCGGGACCAGGCAGCCGATCAACTATTTTGATATGTTCTACAATGCGGAGCTGTTCCTGAGGGCACACGGTACCTACTCGATCAAGATCGTGAATCCGCTGCAGTTCTATGCGGAGGCAATCCCGAGAAATCAGGACCATGTGGACATCGGTGAGATCAACGAGCAGTATCTGTCGGAGTTTTTGGAGGCGCTTCAGTCCGCCATCAATCAGATGTCTGCGGATGGCACGAGAATTTCCTTTGTGACAAGCAAGGCGAGGGAGCTGGGCAAGTATATGTCCTCCATTCTGGATGAGGAGTGGAACCAGACCCGGGGCATGGAGATTCAGGCAGTGGGTATCGCCAGCCTCTCCTACGATGAGGAGTCCCAGAAGCTCATTAACATGAGAAATCAGGGCGCGATGCTCTCAGATCCGACGGTCCGCGAGGGCTATGTGCAGGGGGCTGTGGCGCGCGGAATGGAAGCCGCCGGTTCCAACGCGAACGGTTCCATGGCAGGCTTTATGGGAATGGGTGTGGGTATGAATGCCGGAGGCGCCTTCATGGGGAATGCGTCCGCAAGCAACATGGCACAGATGCAGATGCAGCAGAACCCGCAGATGCAGCAGGCACCGCAGATGGCAGCGGGTGCCGCAGGCTTCGCGCAGCAGGCGAACGGCTGGACCTGTTCCTGCGGGACGGTCAATACCGGAAAGTTCTGCAGCGAGTGCGGAAAGCCGATGCCTGCGGCATCAGGAGAGTGGACCTGCCAGTGCGGGGCAAAAAACACCGGGAAATTCTGCAGTGAGTGCGGAAAGCCGAGAAATTAAAGTAGGAGCATAAAAGATATGAAGATTGCAGTGATGGGCTACGGCACGATTGGTTCCGGCGTTGTCGAAGTGCTGAAAATTAACCAGAAAAAGATCGCGGAGCGCGCGGGACAGCCGGTGGAGGTCAAGTATATTCTTGATTTGAGGGAGTTCCCGGACGATCCGATGGAGGATAAGATTATCCATGACTATCAGGTCATTGTGAATGATCCGGAGGTCGGGATTGTCGTGGAGACGATGGGCGGCGTAGAGCCGGCCTACACCTATGTGAAAGAAATGCTGCTCGCAGGCAAGCAGGTGGCGACCAGCAACAAAAATCTGGTGGCTGCCAAAGGGGCGGAGCTGATCCGCCTTGCGCGTGAGCACAATGTGAACTTTCAGTTCGAGGCGAGTGTGGGCGGCGGGATTCCGATTATCCGCCCGCTGAACAAGTGTCTGACGGCGGATGAGGTCGAGGAGATCACGGGCATCCTGAACGGGACGACCAACTACATGCTGACCAAAATGGCGTGGGATGGCGCTGAATTTGACGATGTGCTGCGGGATGCTCAGGAAAAGGGCTACGCGGAGAAGGACCCCACGGCGGATGTGGAGGGGCATGACAGCTGCCGCAAGATCGCGATACTGACTTCTCTGGTCTGTGGCCGTCAGGTGGACTATGAGGATATTCTGTGCGAGGGTATTACGGGGATCAGTGCCGTGGATTTCAGGTATGCGGAAAAGATGAACCGCTGTGTCAAGCTGCTTGCCACAAGCCGCAAGCAGGGAGAAACCTACTCCTGTATCGTTGCGCCCTTTCTGCTGCCGAAGGAGCATCCGCTGTGCAATGTCAACGGTGTGTTCAACGGGATCTTTGTCCACGGAAATGTTTTGGGGGACGCCATGTTTTACGGGAGCGGAGCGGGCAAGCTTCCGACCGCAAGCGCGGTGGTCGCGGACATTGTGGACATGGTGAAGCACACCAACGTCAATATTTATATCAACTGGTCGCAGGAGAAGCTTGTGCTGAAGGATTACCGCGATCATATCAATCGTTTCTTCGTGCGCACGAGTTCCGGTCAGGAGACTGTGGAGCGTGTGTTCTCCACGGTGGAGTATGTGGATGCCGAGGTGCCGGGGGAGCTCGGCTTTGTGACGCAGGAGATGAGAGAGTCGGATTTTGAGGCAAAGGCGGCGCAGATCGCCCTTTTGAACCGGATTCGTCTCGGGTAGTCCATGTCTGACGCGGGTTGGAGAGCGTGGGCCGAGGCGGTGCTGCAGATGGTATTTCCGCCCCGCTGCGCTGTGTGCGACGCACTGCTCGCACCGGAGGAGATAGCGGAGGGCATTCACGCAGAGTGCCGGAATAAGCTCAAGTCTGTCGGGGAAGACTACTGTATGCACTGCGGGCGTCCGCTGGAGCGCGCCGGAGAGGAGTACTGCCGGGACTGCGGGGAGGGAATTCGGAGGTCTTCCCTGTTTTCCGATATCGAACAGGGGCGCGGCGTGTTTGAATACTGCGGCGCGGTCAAAAAAACCATGTACCGTTTCAAGTATTCCAACCGGCGGGAGTATGTCCGCTTTCTGCAGCAGGCAGCCTTTCTGCGGTGGGGCGGCTGGCTGCGCGCAAGCGGCGTGGAGGCAGTTGTTCCGGTTCCGATGCACCGCAGGAAAAAGCGCCGCAGGGGATACAATCAGGCGGCTCTGCTGGCGAAGGCTCTGGCCGGGGAGCTGGGCGTTCCGTATTTGCCGAATGCTGTCGAGCGGATATGCGATACGACACCCCTGAAAGAATTAAACCGGAAAGAAAGAAAAAAAATTCTGAAAAATGCTTTTCAGGCGCCAAAAAATATAGTACAATATAAGAGAGTCCTTTTGGTGGATGATATCTATACGACCGGCAGTACTGCGGAGGCCGTGGCGCATCAGCTGCGTCTGGCAGGGGTTGAGAGGGTCTATTTTCTTGCAGCTTGTATCGGCCGAGATTTATAGGAGGTTAAAGCATGGATGTCAGAAATTGCAGAAACTGTGGCAGATTGTTTAACGCTCTGTCGAACGAGCGCTTGTGTCAGGCCTGTATCCGCGCGATTGAGGATAAATTTCAGGATGTAAAGAAATATCTTGGAGAGCATACCAATGCCTCCGTAGATGAGGTTTCCAGAGAGAATGACGTTTCGGTGAAGCAGATTAAGCAGTGGATTCGCGAGGAGCGCCTGAGTTTTTCGGAGAGCTCCATGGAGGGGATTGAGTGTGAGAAGTGCGGGAAGATGATCCGCACCGGACGTTTCTGCGAGGAGTGCAAAAAGCTGGTGAAGGACGATTTGATGAGCGCGATCGACAGGCCCAGAATGCCGGAGCCGCAGCAAAAAGCTTCCAGGGATCGTGACAGAATGCGTTTTCTGTGAGAATGGGATTGTCGGGGCTGTGAGAAATGGAGTTTTGATCCCTCCGTTTTTTCACAGTCTCTTTTTTATGTTTGAAAAATGGTACATGTATGGTATAATAGATACAAAGGCTTAAAATTGGGGGGACCGAATGATCAATGAGAAGCGCGTGAAAGAGTTGTGCCATATGGCAGTGTATGATACAGGTAAGGATAAAACTGACCAGCAGATGGGGCAGTATTATCTGTGGGATTATGTGAGTAAGGAATTGATCAAGAGCTTTTTTACCGGGACAATTTCCTATCTGCTGCTGGTTCTCTTATGGGCGATGAGCAGTCTGGAGCGGGTGTCCATGCTCATTAATAATCTGAATGTATTGGGTCTGGCCGTTAGCATGGTGGTTTTATATATCGGCTTTATGGCGGTTTATTTGTTTGTGACGGCTGTTGTCTACAGTGTGCGTTTCACCAACGGGAGAAAGCGCCTGAAAAAATATGAGGAGCATATGGCGCAGGCGAGGCGGCTGTATCACCGGGAAGACCAGCAGAAGTCCTAGGGAGGTTTTATGACGAAATTATTGGAGATTCGGGATCAGATGATCCGTTTTTACGGAAAATATGAATCATATCTGTACCCGGTCGTAAAATTTATACTTGCATTGATACTTTTTCAGACAATTAACAGCCAGATCGGCTATATGGAGCGGATCAGCACGCTGCCGGTCGCGCTCATTCTGGCATTGTTGTGCGCGATCCTGCCGAGCTATGCCATGATATGGCTGTCGGCGCTCGTAGTGCTTTTAGATTTGTATGTGCTCTCGCTGGAAGCTGCACTCACGGCTTTTGTGCTCTTTGCGGTCATTTTTCTGGTTTATTTCCGCTTCTCCCCGAAGGATGGAATTGCTGCAGTGCTCACCCCCATCTCGTTTATTCTGCGCATCCCCTACATAATGCCGGTCGGGTGCGGCCTGCTGCGGCAGGTGTACTCCGTGGTTGCGGTGGTGTGCGGGACGATTGTATATTTTTTTCTGGACGGGATTCATCAGAATGAGTCGGCGCTTCTTGCCATGTCGGCGGACGAGGAGTCGGCGCTCGCCTCGAAATTTGATATCTCTGTGGGACAATTTTTAAACAACAAGGAGATGTTTCTGGTTGTGGCAGTGTTTGTCGTGGCGGCGGCAGTCGTCTATCTGGTGCGCAGGCTCGACGTGGAGCATGCGTGGACGCTGGCGATTATCTCCGGGGAGCTGATCCAGATTGCGGGGCTGTTTGTGGGTTATACGGTGCTCAATATTACCGGAAAAACGCTGTGGCTTCTGGTCGGCAATCTCTTCTCGCTGCTGATTGCCTTCGGATTGGAGTTTGTGTTTATGAATCTGGACTATGACCGGGCGGAGCGCGTACAGTTCGAGGATGACGAATACTATTATTATGTGAAGGCGGTTCCCAAAAAGCTGAT
>CAZNQZ010000111.1:0-6623 GCA_964575245.1 uncultured Lachnobacterium sp.
TATCGGCGACGATATCGAGAGCGTGGTAAGCAAGCTGCTGGCGGCAGCGGACAATGATGTGGAGCGTGCGGAGCACGGCATCATTTTTATCGACGAGATCGACAAAATTGCCAAAAAGCGCAATGCGAACCAGAGAGATGTCAGCGGCGAGTCCGTGCAGCAGGGGATGCTAAAGCTCCTCGAGGGCGCGGAGGTCGAGGTTCCGGTGGGTGCCAGCAGCAAGAATGCGATGGTGCCCATGACGATCGTCGATACGAAAAATATCCTTTTTATCTGCGGAGGGGCTTTTGCTGATCTGGAGGACATCATCAAGGCGCGTCTGAACAGGACGAGCGCCATTGGCTTTAAGGCGGAGCTCAGAGATAAGTACGACAGCGATGAAAATATCCTTACACAGGTTTCCGTTGAGGACGTGAGGAAATACGGCATGATCCCCGAGTTTCTGGGACGTCTTCCCGTGATGTTCGCGCTGGAGGCGCTGACAGAGGAGATGCTTGTGCGCATTCTTCTGGAACCGAAAAATGCGATCACAAAACAGTACCAGAAGCTTTTGGCCATGGATGAGGTGAAGCTGACTTTTGAGACGGAGGCTTTAAAATATATCGCGCAGAAGGCGAAGGAGAAGAAGGTAGGGGCGAGGGCGCTGCGCGCGATCATAGAGGAATTCATGCTGGATATTATGTACGAGATTCCGAAGGACACGAATATCGGGATGGTGACGATCACGAGGGACTATGTGGAGAAGAAGGGCGCACCCCTGATCGAGATGCGGGGAATCTATGCGGTTCCGATGAGGTGAGGGCTATGAAGATCATTCATTGTGCAGATTTACATCTGGATTCCAAAATGACAACGAATCTCAGCAGGGAGCAGGCGAGGGAGCGCAAGAAGGAAATTTTGCGCACTTTTACCCGCATGGTGGATTTCGCGGTGGACAACGGAGTGCGCGTGATTCTGATTGCGGGGGATCTCTTCGATACCCGAGCAGTGTCTGCCATGGCGCGCAACACGGTCAAGGATATGATATTGGGTCATCCGGAGATTGATTTCGTCTATCTGAGGGGGAATCATGACAGCGACAATTTCCTGAGCAAGCTGGAGGAGATCCCGGAAAATCTGCTTCTGTTCTCCGACCAGTGGACGACCTACCGCTACGGCGGGGTGGCGATTACCGGCCTGGAGATCAGCGCGGGTACGAAGAGCACGATGTACAACTCGCTGGTGCTCGAGCATGACGTGTTCAATATTGTGACATTGCACGGACAGCTGGAAAATTACAAATCTGCGGATCAGGCGGAGGTCATCAGCTTAAACGATCTGAAAAATAAAAATATTGACTATCTGGCTCTTGGACATGTGCATGCGAGGAAGCTCGACCGGCTGGACGGCCGGGGCATGTACTGTTATCCGGGATGTCTGGAGGGGCGCGGCTTTGATGAGTGCGGGACGAAGGGTTTCATGCTCCTGACGATCGACGATGAGGCGCGGACGGCAGAGCACCGGTTTGTCCCCATCGCGGCGCGGACGCTCTACACGCTGGAGGTGGATGTCTCCGGCGTGATGACGACACAGGAGGCCATGGGGAGGATCGAGCGCGCGATCACGGACGCCTCCTACTCCTCCGGAAGTCTGGTAAAGCTGGTGCTGGTCGGCGAGGTGGAGGTGGATTCAGAATTCAACTGTGAGTATTTGCAGGAGCTGTTCAAGGACTATTTTTATTTTGAGAAAGTGTACGATAAGACAAAGCTGCGGCTGAATTACAGGGATTACGAGCAGGATGCCTCTCTGAAGGGAGAATTTATCCGCATGGTTCTCGCATCAAAGATGAGTGAGGAGCAGAAGAGCGAGGTGATCCGCTGCGGGATCATGGCCCTGTCGGGGGAGGAGATATAGCATGAGGCTGATCGAATGCCACATTGACAATTTCGGAAAGCTGTCCGATTTGAACATGCAGTTCGGGCAGGGGCTGAATACCATACACGAGGCCAACGCGTGGGGAAAGAGCACGCTGGCGGCCTTTCTGCGCGTAATGTTCTACGGATTTGATTCCAAGAAGGAGTCCGGCTCCTTCGAGAAGGAGCGCGTCATTTTCCGGCCATGGCAGGGCGGAGTCTACGGCGGGGAGTTGGACTTTGAATATCAGGGAAAGCGCTATCGGATCAGCAGGACCTTCGGGAAGACAGAAAAGTCGGACGAGTTCCATCTGTATGATCTGGGTACGAATCTGGAATGTCATGATTTTTCTTCGGAGATCGGCAGTGAGATCTTCGGTCTGGACAGCGCATCCTTCCGCCGGAGCGCATTTATCGCGCAGAATGACTGCGAGTGCGGTTCGACCGACGCCATCAACGCAAAGCTCGGAAATCTCGTGGAGAACACGAACGATATCAACAATTTTGAAAGTGCGACGAAGCGCATTCGTGACCGGATGAACAAGCTCTCTCCGGATCGCGCAACCGGAACCATGAAAAAGCGCGCGAACATGATCACGCATCTGGAGGAGGAGCTGAGGAGCTATCTGGCGGCGGAAGTGGCCTCCATGGAGCTGGGCATGAAGCTGACGGAGAAACAGGAGCAGAAGAAGGAGCTGACGGAAATCCGGAGCCAGTATGCATCTGCGCTTCAGCTCGCCAGCGAGGAGAGCCGCAGGGAGAGCTTGAAGGCCAACTACGACAGTATCTGCCGTGAGGCACAGGAGCGTCAGAGGGTGCTCGACGAGTACAACAGGCTGTTTCCGGTGCGGGTTCCGGAGGAGGTGGAGTTTCTTCAGAAAAATCAGGAAGTGCAGATGCTCGGAATATTAAAGACCACGCTCTACAATATCGGGCTGACAGAGGAGGAAAAGACACAGTTCCACAAGCTTCAGGATACTTTTGCCGCGGGCAGGCCCGAGGAGTCTGAGATCGACGGGGTGGACAGGAAGCTGGATCTTCTGATCCACTGCAGGGATGAACGCGCACAGCTTGAGACAAAGATGTCCTATTTTGAGGCGATGGCGATCACACAGGAGGGAGATCTGCCGGAGCGGGGCAGACACAGGCTGTTGCAGGTGTTTGGGATTCTCTGTATTTTGCTTGGCCTTGCGGGTATTGGAGTGTCTGTCTATGCGGCTCTTACCGGGGGGCTGCCGTTTTTGCCCTTTGTGATCGCCGGTGCCTCCGCGGTTGTGTCGGGGATTGCCCTGTTTCTCGTCCGCAGGGGGCGGATCATGTCCGAGCGGAAGGAGCTTATGCTCGCGCGCAAGCAGCGGGAGGAGGAGCAGAGGAAACGCCAGAAGCCGGTGGAGGAGATCATGGGCCTTCTCGAGAAGACGGGGCAGCAGACGCAGGTGCTCAGGCAGGAAATTATGGATTTTCTCAAAAAATATCATATTGAGTGCGGAATCGAAGAGGCGAAGTCGCGTCTCTATGAGCTCAAAAATATGCTGCACGAATATGACCGGATGAGCCGGCGGCTGGAAAAGAGTGCGGAGGCCAGCGCCGACTGTGAGCGGACCCGCAAGGAGCTGCTTGCGTTTGGAGAGGAGATCGGCGTGGATTTCGGCGACGATATCGCTGCGGAGCTCAGCCGGATGCAGACTAAGGCCGCGGAGTATCGTCTGGCCAGGAGCGCAAGGGATGAGTCGCTGAATAAAAAGGCGGAGTTTGAAGCGTCCTGTGATGTCAGCAAGCTTGTGGCGGCGCAGAAATGTCCGTATTCGCTGGATGAGCTCAACCGGATGATACGGGAGGTGGATGAGCGCCTTGAGGATGTGCGCGAGGCGATTGAACAGTACAACCGCCAGCAGGAGGATCTGCAGGAGCAGCTCGACCTGCGGGATGAAAAGAACCAGCAGATGGAGGAATACAAGAGGGATCAGGAGGAGGAGCTGCACACCTACACCGTCCTGGCCCGGACACAGGATTACCTGCAGCGCGCGAAGGAGCAGTTTTCCGCCCGCTATCTCGGCCCGATCGAGAACGGATTTCAGAAATATTATGAGCTGCTCACCGGGGATACCAGTGGGAACTGGATGGTGAACGCCAATATCGCCGTGCAGGTGAAGGAGCTGGGGGAGCTCAGGGAGACCAAGTGGCTTTCCGCGGGATATCAGGACCTGCTGGGCGTGTGTATGCGGCTTGCGCTGGTGGATGCCATGTACCCGTCGGAGAAGCCCTTCCTCGTGCTGGACGACCCCTATGTGAATCTGGACGAGGCAAAGCTTAAGAGCGGCAATCAGCTCTTGGCAAAAATCAGTGAGGAGTATCAGGTGATCTATTTCACCTGTCATAAATGCCGGATGATCTGACCGGATTAGCGGCATACAGAGGGAGAACAGAGATGAATTTGTCTTTTGAAGTGTTTCCGCCGAAAAAGGACGGGAACTTTGAATCGGCCTTTGAGGTGGTCGATCGGCTGGCGGAGCATCGACCGCAGTTTATCAGTGTGACATACGGCGCGGGGGGGAGCAAGTCCAAAAGGACGCTGGAGATTGCCTCCCATATCCACAGTGAATGCCGGACCATGGCAGTTGCCCATCTGACCTGCGTCGGAAATACGAAAAGCGAGATCGCGGACCGCTGCCGGGAGCTTGAGGAGCACAGTGTGACGCATGTGCTTGCGCTGCGCGGCGACCGCCCGAAGGATATGACCGACGAGCAGTACCATGCGAGGGAGTTCGTCTACGCGACGGATCTGATCCGTTTTATCCGGGAGAACAGCGGGCTTTCTGTCATGGCGGCCTGCTATCCGGAGAAGCATTATGAGGCGCCCTCGCTGGAGGCGGATCTTGCTGTTATGAAGGAAAAGCAGGAGCTGGGGGTGGAGGAATTTATCAGTCAGATGTTCTTCGACAATCGTCTGTTTTACCGGTTTCAGGAAAAGGCGGGGGCAGCCGGCATCACAAGGCCCGTTCACGCCGGAATCATGCCCCTCACCTCGGCAAAGCAGCTCGGCACCTCCGTGTCCCTCTCGGGCTCCTCGGTGCCGAAGGCTCTGGCAGATCTGATCGCAGCCTACGCGGAAGAGCCGGAGGATATGTATAAGGCGGGCATTGAGTACGCGGCTGCGCAGATCCGCGATCTGCGGGAGCACGGCGTGGACTGTGTGCACATCTACACGATGAACAAGCCGAAGGTAGTGGAGGATATCTTAAAGGAAATTATATAAAAAAGCCCCGGCATCACTGCCGGAGCTTTTTTTTGCAATAATAAAACGCAGGAATCAGGAAGCAGTCCGCGAGAATCCACGCCAGCGGGTTTGCAAAGCAGGCCGCGGAAAACCCGAAAACAGGGACGAAGCAGAGACCAACCAGTGTTCGGGCGGCCATCTCGGAAAGGCCGGCGAACACGGCAAGACCGGAGAAGCCCATGCCCTGAATGAGAAAGCGCACGATATTGACCAGCGCCAGCGGAAAGTAAAAGAGAGCGTTTGTGATCTGAAATTGTCTCGCCCAGGCAGCTACGGCCTCCACATTCTGTTCATCCGGGGAGAGGAATGCGTGAATCAGGCTCTCGCCGCAGAAGAACAGGATGACGAGGATCAGGATGGAATATACGGCTCCGAGAATGACCGCCGAGCGCAGCCCCTGATTCAGGCGCTCAAGCTTTCCTGCTCCCACATTCTGGCCGCTGTAGGTGGCCATGGTGGAGCCCAGTGCGTCAAAGGGGCAGACGACAAACATGGAGATCTTTCCTGCCGCTGTCATGGACGCCACGGCGACAGAGCCCAGCGAATTCACGGAGGCCTGTAAAACGACGCTCCCGATCGCGGTGATGGAATACTGAAAGCCCATGGGAAGGCCCATGTGGAGCAGATTGCGGATATAGATTTTTTCTGGAATCCAATCGCTCTTTTTCGGATGCAGGATGTCGAATTTGTATATAATAAGGATCAGACAGAGCAGGCCGGAAACGGTCTGGGAGAGTACCGTGGCGAAAGCGGCACCGCTCACGCCCCAGTGGAACGTGACGATAAAGAGCAGGTCAAGGCCGATATTTAATATTGCCGAAACAATCAAAAAAATGACCGGTGTCAGGGAATCTCCCAGCGCGCGAAGATGGGCGGATAGCAGATTGTAGAGGATTGTGGCAGGAATTCCGGCAAAAATGATGACAATATACTGATAGGAGAGGTCGATGATGTCCGACGGTGTCCGCATAAGCAAAAGAATGCCGCGGCACAGCACAACGGTCAGAACGGTGACGGTTATGCCGATCGAAGCGGCCAGCACTGCGGAGTTGCCGACATATCTGCGGAGCCCGTCGAAATCCCGGGCACCGAAGCGCTGGGCGACAGGGAGGGCAAAACCGTTGCAGACTCCCAGACAAAAGCCGATAATCAGGAAATTAATGCTGCCGGTGGCACCCACGGCGGCAAGTGCATTCACTCCGAGACAACGCCCGACGATGATCATGTCCATAAGGCTGTATACCTGCTGGAAAACCATGCCGGCGAGCAGGGGGAGCGCAAATCCGAGAATGAGATTCATGCTCGGGCCGTCGGTCATATCCTTTGTTGTTTTTGAAACCATAGTGATCCCTCCTGAATTCAGTGCCTATCTATCTTATCACGATTCCCGAAAACTGCAAGAAATTTTTTTCAAATTTTTTTATTTTTTTTGAAATAAAACGGAGAGAACCTGC
>CAZNQZ010000112.1:0-6585 GCA_964575245.1 uncultured Lachnobacterium sp.
TCACAGCCTTTGATTATATATTCATGGATTATATAGCTAATTCATCTGCCTGTCAGCATGTTTTTTCTTCCAAATTTTAGAATTCCGTAATGTCCGCCCTTCCCATTCGCCTTCCCTTAGACAGGATCATCGGCACAAGGATCAGGACGTCGCAGATCAGAAAGCCCGCCAGCCCTATGTTGGAATAATACAATAGATGCAGCCCCACGGGCCGGTACACCAGCTCATTTACCAGCCAGGTAAACAGAAGCATGGCCAAAAAGCCTGCCGCACAGGCAATCAGGTTCATCAAAAGCATCTCCGCCGCCACCTTCGCCCGGATCTCCCTCCCGCTCCTTCCGATGGCCCGGTAAACGCCAAACTCATAGGTTCTCCTCAGATACTGTCCCGTGACGACCGCATTGATCGTGACCGCAAGCACAACCGCAATGAGTATGTCTATAACATAGAAAAGAACGTAAAACACCTGAAACTGCGGCAGGACATAGTCCCTCTCCGCCTCGGAAATCTGAACCTTTCTGTCCCCTGCCAGCTTCTTCACATAGTCATATAGTTCCTTCCCCTCCATGACATCACTGTATAGATAGAGACGCCCCAGACTATCGTCATCCTCATAGATAAAAAAGGTACAAAAGCTCCCGTCATCTATGATGGCATCCAGCGTGTATTCCCCGTTAAGATTCTTGTCAAAGCTGCGGTCAAGCCTGTCCCCCAGCTCAACTCCCCTGTTTCTGGCGAAATCCCTGCTGATAATCATGCTTTTATGCCCGCAATTGGAAAAATCCCCCTCAATCCCCAGATGGTCAAACACCTTCTTCATGTCCGCGACAGAGTTAAATACATAGGAAAACCCGCCCATATCCAGATTCAGAACGGTTCCATGCTGCAGGCTGGGGAACCCGTAGGCGGACACCATGACATGCCCGAGCAGATTGTCCTCCTCCACATCCCTTACAAAGGCATGGAAATCCCGGTACTCCTCATCGGTGCTCTGCAGGCCCGCCACCACCAGCTTATCCGAATACTCAAATTCCTTTTCAAAGGTATAGAGCTCCGAGTGAATATAATTGCCCGCAAGAAACATAAGAGTTGCCAAAAACATCATAAAAATACTGAGCGCGGCCTTTCCCCTGTTCTCTCTGATATAATAAAGCGCCGAAAACGGTCTTAATTTCCTCATCGCATTTCCTTTCTGCTCAGCTTTCCATCCCACATTTCCACAATCATATCCGCGTCGCTCAGAATGGACCGGTCATGGGTTACCACAAGAACCAGCCGGTCTTCTGAATATTTTTTCAGGATCTTCATCACGCGGAACGCATTCTCATGGTCGAGTGACGCCGTCGGCTCATCCGCAAAGACCACTTTGGGGTTATTGATCATTGCCCGGGCGATCGCGACCCTCTGACACTGGCCTCCGGAGAGCTTCGACGGACGCTTGGGAAATTCTCTCTCCGTCAGCCCCAAATCCCTGAGAAATCCGATCGCCGTCTCCTCCAGCTCCCTGTTATTCTTCGTCCCCGCAACCAATATATTGTCCATGGCGGACATATAAGGAACCAGATAGTGCTTCTGAAACACAAAGCCGAACTCATTTCTCCTCAAGGTTTCCCTCTGTTTTCCGGAAAGGGCCGTGATATCCTGCCCGTTATAGGCAATGCTCCCCTCCGTGGGGGTCTTCAGCGTGGACATGCAGTACATAAGCGTGCTCTTTCCGCTCCCCGACGGGCCTATGATGCCGGTCAGCCCCCGATCCGGCAGATTCAGGCTAAACCCGTTTAACGCATACATCTTCTCGCTGGAATCCATATCGTATATCATGCTGACGTTTTTTATTTCAAACATTTTGTTTCCTCCTACTCCTCGATCATGTCAATCGTTTTTATTTTATGGACGACCACGGTCACCGGTATCTGCAAAATCCCTACAATCACCGCAAATGCGGCCAGTATCCGCAGGCAGTGCAGAGGATAAAAATACTGATACAAAAGCCCCATGGGCTCCAGAAGCAGACGACCGAACAAAAACAGGATGACAAACGTGACCGCCGCGCCAAGAAGGATGCCTACTCCAAAAATAATTGAGATCTCCCTCATCATCATACCGTACACATCACTCCTCCCAAAGCCGATGGACGCATAGAGACAATACTCGTTTACCCTGCTGCGCATAAAGGACACATAGGCTGTCAGAATGGAGATCGCCAAAAATACGATTACAACAATCAAAATTCCAAGCAATGCCGCGTCAAGCTGCGCCGTGACCACCTCCTCATACATTTCTTTCCACTCCGCGGAGTCAATCATCCGGTCGTTCTCTGTCGGCGTAATCCCGATGTTCCCCAGCAGCTCTGTCATGTCCGAGTGCGCCTCGTCACACAGCACCACAAGATACCATCCGGAGTTTGTGTATCCCTGTGGAGTTCCGACACAGGTCATATAATCCGACTCCAGCACACCGACCACGCGGAAGACTTTTCCGTAGGATGACTCATTGAAATACCCGCCGATCTCCAGTCTCTGATTTTTCAACACCTTCTGATCGACCAATATCTCTCCGTCCCTCTCCGGCATCCTGCCCGCAATCAGCTTCGCCCCCATATGCTCCATAAATTTGGGGATCTGTTCTTTGGAGAGCAGCGGAAAATCCCAGCCGACACCGCCGACAATCCCCTGATAATTGGCGTACAGCGTCTGAGTAAAAACTGCGCCGCTGACGCCCTCCTGCTCCCTGACACGATCGGTCAGCGCAGCCCGTGCACGGTCGATTGCCCCGTAATATTCCTCCTCCGAGGCATAGTCCTCCCCGTTTACGCCCATGGTTTCCGCTGTGAGCGACAGGTACGCAACCCTGCCCGGCTGCCGCAAAAAAAGCACCTGAAAGCTTTCCCTGGTGGAGAGAAACAGGAAATTAATCACATACATTGTCATAAAGGTCAGCGACAGCGCGGCTATCATCACCCAGACCTGTCTCTTATTGTTTCTCACAAATTTCAGTGCCGACAATTTTCCTTTCATACAAAGCTCCTTACCTGAAGGTTAATTAAGATACCGCAATTTGCATTTCCATTAGTTCTGCAACCAATGCTAGCACAGAACCCGACAGACAAAAAGTGACTGCGGTCATAAGATGCATATAACCGCAGTCACTTGTTTAGTTCTACCACCAGCTTCGTCCGGTCATGAATGCCCGTCTTGTCGTAGATATTGGAAATATAATTTTTAACCGTCCCCTCCGAGATATACAGCCGCTCCGCAATCTGCCGGTTGGTGAGCCCTTCTGCCATAAGCGAGCATATCTCCTTCTCCCTCTCGGTCATAACCCCGGGAAAATCACAGACCCCCTCCCGGTCTCTGCCGTTGTCGGAATGACCCATGTTTTCGCTCATCAGCGCCGTGAGCCGCTCCATCACCTTCCGGTCGAGCACCGTGACGCCGCCCATGATCTGACTGACCGCCCCGAGGATTGCATCCTTTCCGCTGTCCTTGAGAAGATATCCGTCCGCCCCGCCCGCAATCGCCTCCGTGATATGATCGTCATCATAAAAGGTGGTCAGGACTAAAATCCGGATCGCCGGATAGCGTTCCTTCATAATTTTTATCAGCTCGATACCGCCCATGCCCTTCATATTGAGATCCACAAGCGCGATATCGCAGCCCCCGTGCAGGCTGTCCAATATGTCCACAGCGGCATTCCCGTCCTCCGCCTTCCCGACAATTTCCATTTGATTCAGAGACAATATGATTTCCAGACTGTCCAGCAGGAGCTTCTCATCGTCCACTAATAATACCTTTATCATGTGACTCCTCTTCCTGATACACCAGCGGCAGCTCAACCGTCGCCTTAAACCCGCCTTCCTTTACAAACGCAGCCTTTCCGCCGCACCTCTCAGCATAGGAAACCATCTTGCGAAGGCCGAATCCGTTTTCCATCCTGCACGCAGCATTGCTGGCATCAAAATCGCTGCACCCGTTGTCTGAGACCTCCAGCCGGATATGGGCGCTGTCCCCTGTCAAAAACACGGCAAACCGATCGGCCCTTCCATGCTTCACGCCGTTTGTCAGCATTTCCTGCAACGCCCCCGTGAGAAAGCCCGCATGGTCATGCGGGATGCTGACCTCGTCCGGAATACCGTCAAAATTCCATTCCACACAAATATTCGTATCCATCACAAATTCGTGGATGATATTCTCCATATCACATTTCAAATCGCTGGCCGAAATCTCTGCGCTGTCCTCATCCAAAATGCGGACGGCCCTTCGGATGGATTCCAGACTGCCCCGGATACGGCAGTTGGCATCGTTCATCCGCTTTCTCGCCTCCTCGGGCCTCACGTCATAGAGGACGTCCGCCGCATCCAGTGTCAGGATTGCCGCTGTGATCGAATGCCCCACACTGTTGTGAATATTTCTGCTGATCGTCTCCCGTTCCTCCAGCCGCGCATTCCTCTGCGCCAGAAAATTCTGCATCACAAGCTGCTCATTTAATCGTTTCTCGTGCAATTCGCTGACATTGGCGGCCATAATTTTCTCGCCCACCCGCATTTTCTGCTCTTTCATCTGCTCCAGCAGACGCCACATCAGCATCAGAAATAAAAATACCGTCACAAGCAGGAGAGCCTGCATGGCGCACAGTGCAACCGACATGTCCGAATACAGCACAAGGGCCGCCGCACAAAACAGGCAGACCCCCAGAAGCAGCCGGACCGGTTCCCTGACCGCCCGAAAAAGAAAGAATACGACAAAGCACGCAAAGCAGCCGGACAGCACCGCAAAGAGCGCCATCACAAGAAGCTGGAGGACACACAGGGCTCCCGGCTTCTCCTGAAAGGACTCATAAGTGACCAGAACCATCAGCAGCCCGGCCAGCGCCAGCTCAAGCTCCGGCTGTGCACCGGTGAACAGGCCGATAAGCGTAAGTATGAGAATAAGAATGTGATTTAAAATCGTATCAATCATAGGCACGGCTTATCCACAGCAACCGCCAGCACCGCCATGCCCTCCCGGCCCGGAAGTGTAAGCCCCGTTCTTCCGCTGGCTCTCTCCACTAAGACCGTCCGTGTCATCTCCCAGGTATCAATCAGCTCGACCCGGTAGGTATGCCCTCCCGGCAGCTCCAGAATATCCTGCGCGCAGGTGCGCAGATCATAAAAAATCAGATACGCATCCTCCCCGCAGCGCCCCTGATAAGTAAATTCATTGGCACAAAATTCCAGACGTTCCTCCATCGTCATGCGAAACATATGTCCCGCAAAGGAGGCAAAGCCCGGCTCCAGCCCTTGCAGTGCCTCCCCGGCCTGCTGCCCCTGCAGTCTGGCCAGTGAACAGAGCGTCGATTCCACGGGCTCGATGGGGCCCGGAAGGCTCTCGACGATGCTCCTTAAAAACCCGATGCGGGCCGGGCTTTCCCCCTTCAAAACTCCACCACGGCTCCACCACAGAATCTCGTC
The DNA here is from genome assembly GCA_964575245.1 of uncultured Lachnobacterium sp. Lineage (GTDB taxonomy): Bacteria > Bacillota > Clostridia > Lachnospirales > Lachnospiraceae > Roseburia. The sequence goes on from CAZNQZ010000112.1 coordinate 5,450, forward strand.
CTCCTCATCCAAAATAGTCTCGCCGTGGGTGCAGTAACCTCCCATGGTGACGACGCGCCAAAAGCGGCTGGTCATCTCCCTCCCGGAAATGCTGCCCCAGAAATGCTGCAGATTCCCCTCATAACAGCACTCATCAATGACCACCGGCTTGCGGTACTTCTCTCTCCACGCCGCAACCCTGGTCAGCGCCTTGGTCTGAATACAGGCGTGGGTCACATTGGGACGGGAAAAGTCCCATGTCTTAAAGCAGTTGTGGTTCGACAACAGATGATGATATGGGTCCCGCTCCGCCACAAAGCCCTCGATCTCCTCCCAATCCTCCAGAGACTTACCTGCACACAGATCATATTCATTGGCCAGACTCCACCACAGGTTCGGCATCGCAGCCAGACGGCGGAGCAGATAATCCAGATAGACCAGATTGTCCGACTGGGGCATCCGGGCAAACCCCCAGCGGTCGTAGGGATGAAACAGGATCAGGTCTGCCTGCACCCCCATATCATTCATCTGCAGAAGGATCTCATCCAGTCTGTCCCAGAACGCAAGACAGGGCCGGTTCACATCCCAGCCCCCGTCTGAACCCTTCTCAAAGGCATAAAAGGGCGGCTCATTGTGATTAAAGTCGTAGTGCTTCGGAAAAACACAGAACCGCACCTTGTTAAAGGGGGAAGCCTTCAGGCTTTCCATGGTCTGTTCTACCAGGGCATCCTCCTGATGGATCAGCGCGTACACCGTCGTCCCGAAGGGGTGAAACAGCGCGCCGTCCTGATAGCGGAAATGCATGTCAAGCGCCCGCACCATGCCGTGGCCTTTGCTTTCCCCCGCGGCTCCCGCAGGCGCTACCTCGACACTCCCCTCCGCCTGGATGCAGCCGGAAATCCGAAACCTCCATCTCCCCGGAAGTTCCGGCAAAAAACGAACCTTGTAAACGCCGCCTCCCGCGTAAAACCCCGGAACGGACAGGGTAATCCCTCCACAGCTCAATTCCGCGGTCAGGTCAATTGCCGCCCGACTGCCCTCTATGATTTCCCCGTCAAAACAGAGCTCGCATATACGGTACTGTTCCATCACCCGCACCCCCTCATTTGAACATCAGCTCATGCAAAATTTGCCTGCGGCAAATGAGCTGACGCTGC
>CAZNQZ010000113.1:0-3279 GCA_964575245.1 uncultured Lachnobacterium sp.
GGAAGGTTATGAAAAGACCTATGAGTGGGCGCTGGAAAGGATCAGGGAATATCCGGGCTGCAATATGCTGATCTGGCGCGTCGCGGTGGTGCTGGATGCCAGAAGACAGTTAGGCCCCTGCGCGGAGCCGGAGCAGTATGACGGGCAGATCAGGGCATGGTACGAAACTGCCCTGCGCGATGAGAGTGAGGAGATCCGGCATCACGCCGCCGACTCCCTGCTGGGCTTTTATCTAAGAAAAAAGGAATACGCAAGGGCGGAGGAATGTCTGCAGTATTTCTCCGACTATGACCCCCTGAAATACCTGTATCGCGGGCGCTTATATAAGGAACAGGGAAGGACGCGGGAGGCAGACGAGGCCTTTGAGGAGTACCTGTTTTCCCTCTATCAGAGTTTGATGTCTTCTCTTGCCTTTATGATAGGCTTAGAGCTTGCGGGCGGCAGCAGGGAGAAGGCGCGGTTTCTGGCTCAAAAGCAGAGAGCGATTTCCCGCGCGTTTGAAATGGAGGGGGATTTTTCAAAGTCAAGGCTGTTTGAGCACATGAATCCGGATAAGTTTTTTAAAAAGAATCCGGAGCCGCAGTTTTCACGCCTGGCGGGGATTGTCGGCGCGGGAAGCGTCTGGGTAGAGGGGGAGGCATTATGGGAGATAAAATAAAGTATGGCATTTTCACTGTTGGAAAATATCGCGGTTTCGGATGAGGTATCACCGGAGGAGAGAGCTGTGATCACGGAGCTTTTGAGGGAGAATGGTCTGGGGGAACGGCTGAAAAAATGTACCGGGGTTGTATTATCGTTTCTTTGAAAAACAGGCGGAATATTTCAATATAGTGTAGGTTGTTTCCGTATATTCCTTGACAAGTCACCCGCGTTTTACTATACTTATCCACAAGAAAAAAGCTTGAGGATGCATTAGGTGATAACAGGGAGGAAGTTATGTACAGCAAGGTTGACACCAACATGAACTTTGTCGAGCGCGAGAAGGCAGTAGAGCGCTTCTGGCGCGAAAATGACATATTCAGAAAATCTTTGAAAATCCGCGAGGGATGCGAGACCTTCACCTTTTACGACGGGCCGCCTACAGCAAACGGCAAGCCCCACATCGGCCATGTGGAGACCCGGACCATCAAGGATATGATCCCGCGTTTCCAGACGATGAAGGGAAAGTATGTTCCGAGAAAAGCGGGGTGGGACACCCACGGCCTGCCGGTGGAGATCGAGGTGGAGAAGCTCTTAGGGCTGGACGGAAAGGATCAGATTGAGGAGTACGGTCTGGAGCCATTCATCCAAAAGTGCAAGGAGTCTGTCTGGAAGTACAAGGGCATGTGGGAAGATTTCTCGAACACGGTGGGCTTCTGGGCGGATATGGATGATCCCTATGTGACATACGACGACAATTTTATCGAGTCCGAGTGGTGGGCCCTAAAGGAGATCTGGAAGAAGGACCTGCTGTACAAGGGTTTTAAAATTGTGCCCTACTGCCCGCGCTGCGGCACCCCGCTCTCCGCGCAGGAGGTGGCGCAGGGCTATAAGACCGTGAAGGAGCGCTCCGCCATCGTGCGGTTTAAGGCGGCGGGGGAGGACGCGTACCTTCTGGCATGGACCACCACGCCGTGGACGCTGCCCAGCAACGTAGCGCTCTGTGTGAACCCGGAGGACACCTATCTCAAGGTGCGGGCGTCGGACGGCAATACCTACTATCTGGCGGAGGCGCTTGCAAAGAAGGTGCTGGGCTCCCTTGGAGACGCGGGGGAGGATGCGGCGGACTACGAGGTGCTGGAAACCTACAAGGGGAAGGATCTGGAGTATAAGGAGTATGAGCCGCTGTTTGACTGCGCGAAGGCGGCCTCGGATGGTCAGCAGAAAAAGGGCTTTTTCGTCACTTGCGACAACTATGTCACCATGACCGACGGAACCGGCATTGTCCATATCGCACCGGCCTTCGGCGAGGATGACGCCAGCGTGGGAAGAAAATATGATCTTCCCTTTGTCCAGTTTGTAAACGGCAAGGGAGAGATGACGGAGGAGACTCCCTTTGCGGGGCTCTTCGTGAAAAAGGCGGACCCGGAGGTGTTAAAGGATCTGGATGCCCGGGGGCAGCTCTTTGCAGCGCCGAAATTCGAGCACGAGTATCCCCACTGCTGGAGATGCGACACGCCCCTCATCTACTACGCGAGGGAGTCCTGGTACATCCGGGAGACTGCGGTGAGGGACGACCTGATCCGCAACAACAACACGGTCAACTGGATTCCGGAGTCCATCGGCAGCGGGCGCTTCGGCAACTGGCTGGAGAATATACAGGATTGGGCGATTTCGCGGAACCGCTACTGGGGGACCCCCTTAAATATCTGGGAGTGCGCCTGCGGGCACAGGGAGTGTGTGGGCAGCCGCGCAGAGCTGGCGGAGCTCGCGCATGACGCGGAGGCGGCGAAGGTGGAGCTGCACCGCCCCTATATCGACGAGGTAAAGCTGGTCTGTCCTGAGTGCGGCGGCCGGATGAACCGCGTGCCGGAGGTGATCGACTGCTGGTTTGACTCCGGCGCCATGCCTTTTGCGCAGCATCACTATCCCTTTGAAAACAAAGAGCTGTTCGAGCAGCAGTTCCCGGCGCAGTTTATCTCCGAGGCGGTAGATCAGACCCGCGGGTGGTTTCATTCCCTGATGGCGGAGTCCACGCTGCTGTTTAACCGGGCGCCTTACGAGAATGTGATTGTGCTTGGTCATGTGCAGGACGAGAACGGCCAGAAGATGAGCAAATCGAAGGGCAACGCGGTGGATCCCTTTGAGGCTCTTGAGACTTACGGAGCGGACGCGATCCGCTGGTATTTCTACACGGCGTGTGCGCCGTGGCTCCCCAAGCGCTTCTCCGGCAAGCTGGTGCAGGAGGGGCAGAGAAAGCTGATGGGGACGCTCTGGAATACCTACGCGTTCTTTGTTCTCTATGCCAATATCGACGGCTTTGACGCGACAAAATACGTGCTCGATTATGAGAAGCTGGCTGTTATGGACCGCTGGCTTTTGTCCAGACTGAACTCTGCGGTGCAGGGCGTGGACGAGAATCTGTCGAATTACCGGATTCCGGAGGCGGCGAGATTTCTGGATGAGTTTGTGGATGAGATGAGCAACTGGTATGTGCGCCGTTCGCGCGAGCGTTTCTGGGCAAAGGGCATGGAGCAGGACAAAATAAATGCTTACATGACCTTGTACACAGCGTTGGTGACGATCAGCAAGGCGGCGGCGCCCATGATTCCGTTTATGACGGAGGATATCTACCGGAAC
>CAZNQZ010000113.1:3289-4290 GCA_964575245.1 uncultured Lachnobacterium sp.
AGAAGCGGATTGACCGCGATCTGGAGCAGGCGATGGACGAGGTCTTAAAGATTGTCGTGATGGGCCGCGCATGCCGCAACAGTGCGAACATTAAAAACCGCCAGCCCATCGGGCAGATGTTTGTGAAGGCGGAGCACAGGCTGGATGATTTTTATGTGGATATCATTGCCGACGAGCTCAACGTAAAAAAAGTGGCTTTCACTGATGACGTGTCGGCGTACACGGACTATCAGTTCAAGCCGCAGCTGCGCACGGTGGGGCCGAAGTATGGAAAATACTTAAAGCAGATTCAGGAGGCTCTCGCCGGGTTGGACGGGAACCGGGCTATGGAGGAGTTAAAATCTTCCGGCTCATTGAAACTTGACAGTGTCAGTGAGGAAGTTGTATTATTAGAAGAGGATCTGCTGATTACTGTGACACAGGCGGAGGGCTTTGTGACGGAGGGGGATAACGCCGTGACCGTTGTGATGGACACGACGCTGACCGCAGAGCTCATCGAAGAGGGCTTTGTGCGCGAGCTGATCAGCAAAATCCAGACGATGCGCAAGGAGGCCGGGTTCGAGGTGACAGACCATATTGCGGTTGGCTATACCGCCGACGGGAAGGTGGCCAATATTTTCGCAGAGTACGGAGCAGATATCATGCGGGAGGTTCTCGCTGAGCGGATTGAGGCGGGAAGGCTGGCAGGATATCAGAAGGAGTGGAATATCAACGGAGAGAGTGTCACACTCGCGGTTGAGAGACAGTAACCTATAGGGGGAGAGCGTCAATGCGGCTCCCCCTGTCATGTTGCGACAGGATCATTATAAAACAATCAGAGGAGGCATTACAGTGAGAGACAAAGTGTTCAGCAAGAAGGAGTTTATTCGTAACGTCACGGAAAATGTGAAGACCATGTACCGTAAGACCTTAAAGGAGGCCAGCCAGCAGGAGATTTATCAGGCGGTTTCCATGGCGGTCAAGGATGTGATTATGGACGAGTGGATGGCGACGCAGCAGGC
>CAZNQZ010000113.1:4300-5546 GCA_964575245.1 uncultured Lachnobacterium sp.
GGCCATCGAACGGCAGGACCCCAAGACCGTCTACTATATGTCGATGGAGTTTTGGATGGGGCGTGCGCTTGGCAATAACCTGATCAGCCTCGGCGCTTACAGGGAGGTGCAGGAGGCTCTGGAGGAGCTGGGGCTGGATCTCAACGTGATTGAGGATCAGGAGCCTGATCCGGCGCTGGGCAACGGCGGTCTGGGACGCCTTGCGGCGTGCTTCATGGATTCCCTCGCGACCTTGGGATACTCCGCATATGGCTGCGGAATCCGTTACCGGTACGGAATGTTCAAGCAGCAGATTACCGACGGCTTTCAGGTGGAGGTGCCGGACAACTGGCTGAAGGACGGCTATCCCTTTGAGCTGCGCAGGCCCGAGTACTGCTATGAGATCAAGTTTGGCGGCAGGGTGGAGACCCGGGTGGACGAGGAGGGGACAATGTCCTTTCAGCATGTGGATTACCAGTCCGTGCTCGCGATACCCTACGATATGCCGATTGTGGGATACGGCAACCACGTGGTGGATTCTCTGATGATCTGGGACGCACAGCCGAGGGAGGAGTTCCGTCTGGATTCCTTCGATCAGGGAGATTACGAGAAGGCAGTGGAGCAGGAGAATCTTGCCAGAAATCTGGTGGAGGTGCTCTATCCGAACGACAATCATGTCAAGGGCAAGGAGCTGCGTTTAAAGCAGCAGTATTTCTTTGTTTCCGCCAGTATTCAGCGCGCGCTGGCGCGGTTTAAAAAGCATCACAGCAATTTGAAGGAGCTGCCGGACAAGGTAGTCTTCCAGATGAACGATACGCACCCGACGGTTGCGGTGGCGGAGCTGATGCGCGTCCTTTTGGACGAGGAGCATCTTGATTGGGAGGATGCGTGGGATATCACCACCCGCTGCGTGGCTTACACCAATCACACGATCATGGCGGAGGCGTTGGAGAAGTGGCCGATTGAGATTTTCCAGAGACTGCTCCCGAGAGTGTACCAGATCGTGGAGGAGATCAACCGCAGGTTCCAGTTGCTGATCGAGGAGCGCTATCCGGGCAATGGGGAGAAGGTGCGGAAAATGGCGATTCTCTATGACGGACAGGTGCGGATGGCACATCTGGCGATTGTGGCCGGATTTTCGGTAAACGGCGTCGCAAGGCTGCACACCGAAATATTGAAAAAACAGGAGCTTCGGGATTTCTATGAGCTGTTTCCGGAGAAATTCAACAATAAGACCAACGGCATCACCCAGAGGAGATTCCTTCTT
>CAZNQZ010000113.1:5556-6580 GCA_964575245.1 uncultured Lachnobacterium sp.
GCTGCTGGCGGAGTTTGTGACAAAGCATGCGGGTGTAGGCTGGGAGACCGATCTGTCAAAAGTGGAGAGACTGACAAAGGTTGCGAACGATCCGAAGGCACAGGAGGAATTCCGCAGGATCAAGCATGAGAACAAGGTTCGCCTTGCCCAGTATATCCGGCAGCACAACGGCATTGATGTGGACGCGAATTCTATTTTTGATGTTCAGGTCAAGCGTCTGCACGAGTACAAGCGCCAGTTTATGAATATTCTGCATGTGATGGATCTGTACAACCAGCTCAAGCAGAATCCGGATATGGATTTTTACCCGACCACTTTTATTTTTGGAGCGAAGGCGGCTGCCGGCTACAGCACGGCGAAAAAAACGATCAAGCTCATCAACACGGTGGCGGACGTCATTAACCGGGATACTTCGATCAACGGCAAGATTAAGGTGGTCTTTATTGAGGACTACCGCGTCTCCGTGGCGGAGATGATTTTTGCGGCGGCGGATGTCAGCGAGCAGATCTCCACGGCCAGCAAGGAGGCATCCGGAACCGGAAATATGAAGTTTATGTTAAACGGTGCAATCACGGTTGGCACGATGGACGGAGCCAATGTGGAGATGTATGAGGTGGTCGGGGCGGACAATATCTTCATCTTCGGCATGAGCGCTGATGAGGTGATCGCGCATGAGAATTATAAGGACTATCGTCCGATTGAGATCTACAATAACGATCCTGACCTGCGGAAGGTGTTGAATCAGCTGGTGGACGGCACATACTCGCGCAACGACAGGGAGCTGTTTCGGGAGCTGTACAACTCCCTCCTGAATCCCCAGCAGGGGCAGGTGGCGGACCGCTATTTCATCCTTGCGGACTTCAGGGCATACGCGAACGCGCAGTCGAAAATCAACGCATACTATCAGAATGCGTCCGCCTGGGCGAAGAGTGCGATCTTAAACATCGCGCACGTCGGCAAGTTCTCCTCCGACCGCACGATTCAGGAGTATGTGGATGATATCTGGCATCTGGATAGGGTAAAG
>CAZNQZ010000114.1:0-4281 GCA_964575245.1 uncultured Lachnobacterium sp.
AAACAGTTGTTTAACGACGGCTGGAGCTTTGCCAAATTCCCGCCAAATACTGATTACGCGACGGCGAAAGCAAGAAAGCTGGAGTTTGTTCCCGTAGAGCTTCCGCATGACTGGCTGATATCGGACGCGCACAAATTTTATGAGGATGCAGACGGTTGGTACCGAAAGAGGCTTTACTGGAGAAAAAAGCCAAATACCAGCCTGTTTCTGAGGTTTGAGGGAGTCTATATGGACTCCGAGGTTTACTTTAACGGTCAGAAGATAGCGGAGTGGAAGTACGGCTACTCCACGTTTGATGTGGAAATCGGGAAATACCTCGTGCTCGGGGGGAATGAGATCATGGTCCACGTGCGCTATCAGAATCCGAACAGCCGATGGTATTCCGGCGCGGGGATTTACCGGAATGTCTATATTATTGAGCTCCCGACCGCGCACATTGATCCGGACGGGATTTATATCCGCACGGAAAGGAGGGGCGAAGGCGCTGTTGTGTATGTTTCCGTTGAGCTCTCGCGGGATGTGAGGAACAGGTATGTGTCCATCAAGGGAAGGCTTGAGGGCAGTGCCTGCATAGCCTCGATCATGAGAACCGTATTCGGCACACCCGGCACAGAGCTGGACTTCTACATTCCCAATGTGAAGGAGTGGGATATCGAGCACCCGTATACCTATAACCTGACGGTTCAGATCATGGAAGGGGAAGTGATACTCCAGGAGGAGCAGCGTTCCTTCGGGGTGCGCACCGTCCGGGTAGATCCGGATGAGGGCTTTTTCCTCAATGGCAGGCACATCAAGCTGCAGGGAGTCTGCCTGCACCATGATCTGGGCGCGCTGGGCGCAGCGGTAAACAAGGAAGCAATCCGCCGCCAGCTTGTCATCATGAAACGGATGGGCGTAAACGCCATCCGCACGTCACACAACATGCCGTCGGTGGAGCTGATGGAGTTGGCGGATGAGATGGGCATACTGGTTATGTCCGAGGCCTTTGACTGCTGGGAGACTCCAAAAACCGAGTACGACTATGCGAGGTTTTTCAAAGATTGGTGGAAGCGCGACGTCAGGAGCTGGGTCAGAAGGGACAGAAACCATCCCTCCCTCGTGTTCTGGAGCATCGGAAACGAGATCTACGACATGCACGCCGGGGAGCGCGGGCAGGAGATTACGCGCATGCTGATGAAAGAGGTGCACAAGTACGACCCGGCGGGCAACGGGCTTGTGACCTTCGGCTCCAACTACATGCCGTGGGAGAATGCGCAGAAATGCGCGGACATCGTGAAGGTCGCGGGCTATAATTACTCAGAGAAATGCTATGATGAGCACCATAAGAAATACAGGGACTGGGTGATCTACGGAAGCGAGACCGCCTCGACGGTGCAGAGCCGCGGGATCTATCACTTCCCGCTGAGGCAGCCGGTGCTGGCGGATGTGGATGAGCAGTGCTCGTCGCTGGGCAACAGCACGACGAGCTGGGGCGCAAAAAATCCGGAGAGCTGTATCATTGCGGAGCGCGACCACCCGTATTCCATGGGGCAGTTTTTGTGGAGCGGCTTTGACTACATCGGTGAGCCGACACCCTACCACACTAAAAATTCCTATTTCGGGCAGGTGGATACGGCGGGGCTGGCAAAGGACAGCTACTACCTGTATCAGGCGGCGTGGACAGACGAGCCGATGGTGCACGTGTTCCCCTACTGGGATTTCAACGAGGGGCAGAAGGTCGATGTGCGGGTGTGCTCGAACGCGCCGGAGGTGGAGCTGTTTGTCAACGGGCGCTCTCTGGGAAGAGTACACCTTGACAGCCATCACCTGACCGCGGACTATGAGGTCGCCTACGAGCGGGGAGAGATCACGGCGGAGGCCTATGACGGGGAGGGCAGGCTTCTCGCGAGGGAGAGCCGTCACTCCTTTGCGGAGCCGGTCGCGTTTTCCTTCATCTGCACGGACTCCTACGGGGAGGTTTTTCCCATGAACTGGGACGAGGACAGAAGCGTCCTCTACTTTCGGTCGGAGGCCAGACAGATGCTCTTTCTGGAGATCATCGCGAAGGACGCGGACGGTTATCCCGTGGAAAACGCGAACAACCGTGTGAAGGTCACTGTCCGTGGGGAGGCCGAGCTTCTGGGGCTGGACAACGGTGACAGCACGGACTATGAATCCTATCAGGCGGACTGCCGCAAGCTCTTCAGCGGCCGTCTCCTCGCGATCGTTCAGACCTCGGGGGATACGGGAAGGGTGGAGATTACGGCAGAGCTGGTAGAGGAGGAGAAGCCGCGGGTGCGCAAGATCGAGCTCGTGAGCTGCGATGCGGTCCACCTCGACGCCGAGCATCCCAAAACAGACGTTCTGGTCCGCGTACTGCCGGAGAGCGCCGCGGGGCAGAGCATAAGATATGCTGTCGTAGAGCGGGGCGGAGTGGAATCTAATCTCGCGAAGCTCTCGAAACCGGCGGAGCCCACAGAGGAGGAGAGGGCGCAGGGCTTTACGGCCAGGCTGCACCTGACGGCAAAGGGGGACGGTGTGTTTCGGCTCCGCGCGATGGCGGACAACGGCGAGCCGCAGGTCAGGGTTATCTCCGAGCTGAATTTTGAGGCCAGCGGGCTTGGGGCCGCCTGCATTGATCCCTACCACTTTGTGGCGGGGGAGCTTTACGGTGACTCCATCGGCGACATCGGCAACGGCAATGAGCACGGCGTTTCCACCATGCGGGAGGGGATGTCCGCCATCGGATTTCTCGATGTGGACTTCGGAGAGACAGGGGCGGAGGAGCTGAAGCTTCCCATTTTTGAGCTGGAGGGCAAACCGACGCCCATCGGTATCTGGCTCGGCCGTCCGCATGAGGAGGGCAGCCGTCTCGTCAGCACGGTCATCTACGATAAGCCGACCGTCTGGAACACCTATCAGGAGGCGACCTTCTGGCTGCCCGAGCAGCTCAGGGGCGTCTGCGACCTCTACTTTGAACTGCATAAAAAAATCCATCTCAAGGGCTTTTCCTTCCGGAAGTATCAGAAGGCCTTCGGGCTTCTCTCAGCGAATCAGTGCCAGCGGGTGTACGGCGATCATTTGCGGAGAACCAAAGAGGGGATCATGGATATCGGAAACAACGTGACCATCGAGTTCGATGACATGGATTTCGGCAATGCCGGAAGCCGCCGCATCACGGTCTGCGGGCGGACAAAAAATGAGAAGAACACCATTCAGGTGCGCTTTGTCAGCGGGAAGAGGGAGCTGACCGCGGCGCTGGAATTTGCGCACTCGGACGATTTCTCGGAGCAGACCTTCAAGTTTACCAGAGTCTACGGAAAGCAGACGGTGATCTTCATGTTTATGCCGGGGAGCCAGTTTGATTTCAAATGGTTCCGGTTTGAGCACTGACAGGGAAAGACCGTGGGCAGTTGAAATAATATAAAAGAGCAACAGGAGGAGTGTAGAAATGCGAAAAAAGGATGTGAAAAGGCGCGTGCTGGCTGCACTGCTCGCCGCGGTGCTGGCGCTGTCCGCAGCCGCCTGCGGCGACACAAAGGAGAAGCCGACGGAGAGCGGCTCACAGCCGGAGAGCGGCACGCCGACAGAGAGCGGTTCGCAGCCAGATACACAGAGTCAACCGGATGACAGTCAAAAGGAGGCAGCAGAATTGAAAGAATCATACAAAAACTTAAATGAGGGCAACCCGATCGTAACCCAGCGCTACAGCGCAGACCCCGGCGTCATGGTGTATGACGACACCGTCTATGTGTACTCGACCAACGACGTGTTTGAGTATAGCGCCGGCCTGATGAAGGAAAACACCTACGGGACAATCAAAACCATCAACTGTTTTTCCTCAAGGGACCTGGTGAACTGGACCGACCACGGCGCAATTCCGGTGGCCGGGGACAAGGGGATCGCGAAGTGGGCGGCAAATTCCTGGGCTCCCTGCGCAGCCCACAAGACAATTGACGGCAAGGAAAAATTTTTCCTGTACTTCGCCAACTCGGCGGGGGGCATCGGCGTGCTGACCTCCGACAGCCCGGTCGGGCCCTGGACCGATCCCCTCGGACATGCGATGATCACCAAGGCATCCCCGAACTGCGCGGATGTGGAGTGGATGTTTGACCCGGCGGTGCTGGTGGACGACGACGGGAAGGCCTACCTGTACTTCGGCGGCGGCGTGCCGCAGGGTCAGGCGGCACACCCGAAGACCATCCGGGCGGCCCAGCTGGGAGACGACATGATCAGTCTCGCCACAACCCCGGTGGAGATCGACGCCCCCTACCTGTTCGAGGATTCCGGCATCACGAAAAT
>CAZNQZ010000114.1:4291-6555 GCA_964575245.1 uncultured Lachnobacterium sp.
GACGGCAAATACTATTTCTCTTACTGCTCGAATTTCAGCACGGCGGGTTCGGAGTACAACGGCGGGGCGATTCAGCTCATGGTGAGCGACAAACCCCTGGGGCCCTTCACCTACCACAAGGAGCTGTTTGCGAATCCGGGAGCCTTCGGCTGCTTTTCGACGGAGGACGGCAATTCCGGCGGCAACAACCACCACAGCTTTTTTGAGTTCAAGGGAAAATACTATCTGGCCTACCACACAAGGACGCTGGAGCTGGCGGAGCTCAAAAAGAATATGGGCTACCGCAGCACCCACATCGACGAGGTGACCGTGACAAATGGCGATCCCCAGCCGCTTAAACCTGAGTCCAAGACGGGCCCCGCGCAGCTGGTAAGCTTAAATCCCTACGAGACGGTGCGGGCGGCGACCATGGCCGTTCAGGGCGGCGTTCTCGTGACGGGAGAGGGCGACAGCACGATCGTGGCCGGGATTGAGGACGGGGACTGGACCGGTGTCAAGGGCGTGGACTTTGGCGACGGCGCATCTGCGATTTCCGTCTCTGTGAGCCTGTGCGGCGACACGAGCATTGAAATCCATGAGGGGAGCCCGGACGGGGCGCTGCTCGGGACGATAGCGATCGCAAAGACGGGCGGCGAGGCAGCCTCCTTCGAGACAAAGGTAGAGGGAGCAAAGGGTGTGAAGGACATCTTTTTCGTGTTCCGCGGCAATATGAAGTTTGAGACATGGCAGGCATATAAGTAATAGCATAACAGATCATCTCAGAAAGGAAATACAATATGGCAGGGGCTTATGAGAGCGGCGTATACCGCAATGTTTTTGAGGAATGCGGACACTCCGCGGAGGAAATCAGAAAGAGAGTGGAGGCGGCTTTTGCGACGGTTTTCCACGGGAGCGAGGAGGAGCGGTTTTACCATGAGGCCGGAGAGGACATGGCATACCTCGAGGACACCGGGAACCACGACGTCCGGACGGAGGGCATGTCCTACGGGATGATGGTCTGTGTCCAGCTCGATAAAAAAGAGGAGTTTGACCGGATCTGGAAGTGGGCAAAAACCTATATGTGGATGCCGGAGGGAAAGAATCGCGGGTATTTTGCGTGGTCCTGCGCAACGGACGGGACGCGAAACGCCGACGGCCCCGCGCCGGACGGAGAGGAATTTTTTGCGATGGCGCTGTTTTTCGCGTCCCACCGCTGGGGCGATGGAGAGGGGATATTTCAGTATTCAAAGGAGGCGAGGAATATCCTGCACGAGTGCGTGCACAAGGGGGAGCCGGGAAACCCGGGCAAACCCATGTGGGACGCGGACAATCACCTGATCGCGTTTGTCCCCGGCATCGGGTTCAGCGATCCGTCCTACCATCTGCCGCATTTTTACGAGCTGTTTGCCCTCTGGGCCGACGAGGAGGACAGAAGCTTCTGGAGGGAGGCGGCGGCTGCGAGCCGGGCCTACCTGCACAAAGCCTGCCACCCCAAAACCGGACTCAGCGCGGAGTACGCGGAGTTTGACGGGTCGCCGCGCACCGAGGTGTGGTTCGGGTGGCGGCACGACTGGTATTACAGCGACGCCTACCGCACCATCGCAAACATCGGCCTGGACTGTCTGTGGTTTGATAAGGATGACCCGTGGCAGAGCGAGACGGCGGATAAGCTCCAGCGCTTCTATTGCGAGGACCAGAGAGAGCACTGGGACGGCGTGTTTTTGATTGACGGCACAAGGCTTGAGGAGCGGGCATTGCACCCGGTGGCCATTATCGCGGTCAACGCGCAGGCATCCCTCGCGGCGAAGGGACCTTACGCGCGGGAGTGCGTGGAAAAATTCTGGGACACTCCGCTGCGCACGGGAGACAGGAGATACTATGACAATTTCCTCTACCTGTTCGCCCTGCTGGCGCTGAGTGGCAATTATCGGATTTGGTAATATCGGGGAGGATCAGAAATGGACGGGAAGGTACGGTTTCATCTGCCGGGGCTTCGGTACAATTTTCCGCTGAACATCACGCTGCTTGGCATGATGAAGGAGGCACCGGAGTTTTTTCGGGAAAATCTGGAGATCGGCTCCTTTTTCGGGGAGTTCCCGACCTCGCGCTGGAACGGTGGGAGGTTTTCCTATGGCGACCAGTGCGACGCCTCCTTTGTGCGCAGCGTTTTGGAGTCCGTCAACGGCTGGGGTATCCCTGTCCGGTACACCTACACGAACCCGCTGATCAAGGAGAAGGATCTCGCGGACGAATACTGCAACTTCTGCATGGAGGTGGCGGACAAC
>CAZNQZ010000115.1:0-6503 GCA_964575245.1 uncultured Lachnobacterium sp.
CCAGAAGGTCGAACGGCTGTTCCCAAACAGATATTCGACATATGAGCTGATGTTCCATACGGGAGGAATACATATGAAGAGAGCATATAATCCAAACATCTCACAGAAAGCCAACGATTGCCTGCGCAGGCGCGCGCGGGCAGTACAGGTACAGAGACAGATTGCCATTCTCACATCAGTGGTTGCCGTCGCCCTCGCAATCCTCCTCGGCAGCAGCATCAGCGCCATGGCCAATTCGCCCGGCAAACCCAAACTGCACAAGTATTACACCAGCATCGCGGTTGAGAGCGGAGATACCCTGTGGTCGCTCGCCGACGACTACCTGGTGGACGGGCTGATGGACCGCAGCGCGTTTATTGCGGAGGTGTCCGAGCTGAATCACCTGTCGGATGAGCGGATTCACAGCGGCGCCTATCTCGTAGTTCCCTACTATGCATCGGAGCCGAATCCGTCAGTGCCCACAGCGCGATAGGGTCGAGTATACTTGTTCTAGCGGCCACATCGCATCTTTTTACAACACGAGTTGAAAAAACGGGCGGGATCTATTATAATTTCTATATGGGGAGAAATTATAATGTTTAAGCTGTGCTATGTTATTTTCATGAATCTGCACCGGGCTCCATATATGATTCCGCGGATGCGCAACCGCGCGAATCACCCGGAACGCTACTCGGCAGAGCAGCGGTATGCCCTTGTTCACCATTGTATCTATCTGATGAACAGGTCCGGCAAGATCACGACAGAGGCCCACGGCCTGGAAAACCTTCCGGAAGAGGGCGGTTATATCATGTATCCGAACCACCAGGGCAAGTATGATGTCTGCGGTATTATGTACACGCACAAGAAGCCCTGTTCCTTTGTGATGGACAAACACAAATCCCACACCATCCTTGTGCGGGAGTTTTGTGATCTGGTACAGGCCAAGCGCCTGGAGAAGGATAACCCCCGTCAGGGCATCACTGTGATCACGCAGGTTGCGAAGGAGGTTGCCGAGGGCAAGCGCTATATTCTGTTTCCGGAAGGGGGATACCGTTTCAACAACAGGAATGCCGTCTGCGATTTCAAGGCCGGCAGTTTTAAGATCGCCTTAAAATCCCACGTGCCGATTGTACCGATTGCGCTGTTCGACTCCTACAAGGTGTTCAACAGCTTTCACATCGGCCCCATCACCACGCAGGTGCACTATTTAAAGCCGATCACCTACGAGGAGTACAAGGACATGAAGACGCAGGAGATTGCCGATCTGGTCAAGCAGAGGATCGAGGAAAAGATTACGGAAATTCAATCCTCCCGCAGATGAACATGCTTTGCCGCCTCGCGCCGCCGGTCGTCCTCGATGGCGGCGTAGTGCTTTCTCGTCGTGTTCACATCCTTATGGCCCAGCACATCCGCCACCAGATAGATGTCCCCGGTTTCCCGGTAGAGGCTGGTTCCATAGGTACTGCGCAGCTTGTGCGGAGTGATTTTTTTCAGGCTGGTCACCAGACCGGAATATTTTTTAACCAGATTTTCCACTGCCCGCACGGTGATCCGCCGGTTCTGCATGGAGAGAAAGAGGGCATTGGCGTGCCCCTCCGCCGGGACAATGTCCTTTCGCTGCAGCATATAATCGGCCAGAGCCTTTGCAACCTCATCTCCGAAATACACGATGACCTCCGCGCCGCCCTTGCGGTGCACCTTAATCCCATTGTTTTTGAAATCAACATCCCCCAGATCCAGCCCGACGCACTCGGATACACGGATTCCGGTCCCCAGCATGAGAGTCAGCAGTGCAAGGTCGCGTGTTTTCGTGCGCTCATGGTATTTCTGCTGTCTGCCGCTTAAGCTCTCGCCGGACTCCACTTCGTCCAACAGGCGCGCCACCTCGTCCGTATCCAGACGGATGATCGCCTTGTCGTGGATCTTTGGCATGTCCACCTTCACCGCGGGGTTGGTGTCTATGAGCTCATTTTTAAAGAAATAGTTGTAAAAGGTGCGCAGGGAGGCGAGCTTGCGCTTGATGCCGCGCTCGTCATTGGTGTGAACCTCCCCGTCCTTCTCGTAGAGCTTCAGATAATACAGGTACTCCTCAATATCCATCGGTGTCAGCCGGTCCAGAAGGCTGATCGGAATCTCGCGGATGTCCATTTTTTTGCAGACGGGGTTGTTTTCGTGCAGATAGTCAAAAAAACATCCCAGATCATAGGCATAGGCGATCCGCGTGCGGGAGGCCGTCGTCGGCTCAATCCCGATAAAGAACTGCTTGCAGAAGGCGGGGAGCTGCGCGATCTGATGCCGCAGCTTCAGCTCGTTGTCCATATTGATTTTTTCGTAATATGCTTTCTCTTTTCCCATGGCATGACCTCTGTATCGATGCTTCTAATTGTATAAACCTGCTTCTATGATAGCAATCCTTGCCGGATAAGGCCAGAAGTTTTTTAAAAAATATTTGGAAAAGTCACTTAGTTGTCACCTGCGCTGTGCAATAATGTATGACAGGGATCAAAAACCAGAAATCGTGATATCACAGAAGCAAAACACCTGAAACATAAGGAAGGAGCTTGCCATGAAATTTTCATTAAAAAATCTGTTACTGAACCCAAGGCGCACCGTCAGCACCATGGTGGGAATCATTCTCTCCTCAGCGCTGATCTGTGCGACCTTCACACTGGGCTCCAGCTTTCAGGCATCCCTGGTGAAGCGCGCCATCAGCTGCACCGGTTACTACCATTTGAAGCTGGAGGGCCTCACCGCAGAGACCGTTGGAATTTTGAAAAACAACCGGGATTTCTCTGAGGTGATGACAGTGGAAGAGTGCGGTACGGCTGTTTTGCCCGGCTGCCAGAATGCCTCGAAACCCTATGTCTCGCTGGATGCCATGGACGAGGAGACCTTCCACGCCCTGAAATTCAACCTGCTGGAGGGACATTTTCCAAAGAACAGCCGCGAAATTCTCATCAGCCGTCACATGCTGACCAACGGAAAGCTTTCGCTTGCGCCCGGACAGAGCATCACCCTGGAGGTGGGAGAGCGGCAGAGCATAGACGGCCTGCCGCTGTATTCCAAAAACCCTTATCAGGAGGAGGGGGAGAGGATTGCCGGAGCGACGGCCATGACCTACACCATCGTCGGCATCATTGACCGGCCGGATTTTTCCTATGAGGAATATTCTGACCCCTGCTATACTGTCATTGCGGCCAGCACAGGGGAAACAGCCCAAAACCGTTGTAATGCCTTTTTAGCGCTGAAAAATCCCTACAGCTATAAAAAATCCTTCTGCGAGCTGTTCGGCGTAAACAACTATTCCGATTTGCGGCCAAACCTCCTTGACCGTGCATCCCCCTATCGGAATTTTACGATCAACCGGGAGCTTCTGCGCTGGGAGGTTCTCGCCTTCAGCGATTCCACTGTGTCGTCATTGTGCGCGATACTCGGCATTGTCGTCTTTATCATTATGTTCAGCAGCATATTCTGCATCCGCAATTCCTTCGCAATCGCGACCACAGAAAAAATCCGGATGCTCGGGATGCTTGCAAGCATTGGCGCAACCAAACGGCAAATCCGTGGCACAGTCCTGTGCGAGGCTTTTCTTCTTGGGATTGCTGCAATCCCGCTCGGCGTTGTCTCCGGGATTTTTGCGGACCTGATTCTGCTCAAGACCGTCAGTGCTCTGCTGGGCGATTTCCTGTTCGGCGCCAAGGGGCTGGTGCTCTCGGTCCGTATGCCGCTCATCCTGCTCTCTGCCCTGCTGGGGTTTGTCACCATCTATTTTTCCGCCCTGTCCTCGGCGCGCAGGGCCTCCCGTGTCAGCCCCATCGCGCAGCTGAAAAACGCACAGGATATCCAGATGAGTGAAAAAAGTCTCCGCATTCCCCGGTGGGTGTCCCGCTTTTTTTCTACCGGAGGCGTTCTCGCCTGGAAAAATCTCAGGCGGTCGAAGAAAAAATACCGCACCACTGTGATTTCCCTCGCGGTCAGCATCTTTACCTTCATCACCATGAACGCCTGGATCGGAAATGCCTTCCGCAATGCGGGCATCTACTACAAGGATTACGACTACAACCTTTTGATCTGGGGAAGGGGAGAGGAGGATTTGACCGACCGGACCGTATCTGCTATCCTGAACATGGAGCATATTGAGGAGGCCCATACGCTCTACCAGATGAATCACACAATCAATCTCACGGACAGCACGCGGTTCGACTACGATCCGGACAACGAAAACGAGCGTCATTTGATTGTGCTCGCGCTGGATGACGCCTCGTTCCGGCTGTACACAAAGAAAATTGGGGCCAATTACAGCCAGGTGGCGGACAAAGGAATCCTCTGTGATGTCTATATGACGCTCGCTGATGGCAAGTACACGCAGCACCGCCTGTATCGCTACAAAAAGGGCGACACCATAAGCGGAACCTGTCAGGATGCACCCTATTCTGCAGAGGTGGGCTTCGTCACGGACATCCCGCCCTATGGAAAAGAGGGCAACCAATATTTCGGCGGCTATCTCATTCTGAATCGGAATTATGCCGGGACAGGGAATGATCTCCAGATTCTGGCGCTCACAATCCAGTCCAGCGACCCCGCCGCACTGACAGAGCAGATTCAGAAGATAAGCCCGGCGCTCTCCGTCAACAATATGGACGCACAGGCAAAGGAAGAACGCTCCATGCTGATCGTGATCAGTATTTTCCTCTACGGATTTATCACGGTGATCACACTGATCGGAGTCACGACTATTTTCAACACGATCACCTCCAATATGGAGCTGCGCCGCCGGGAATTTGCCATGCTTAAGAGCGTCGGTATGACGAAAAAGGAATTCAACCGCATGATCCGTCTGGAAACACTTTTTTACAGCGTCAAGGCATTCCTGTACGGAATCGCGATGAGTCTGGTCGGAATCGTCCTGCTGTGGCGCGCCTTTTCCATGCAGCTGGATGCCAAAATGTATCTGCCCGTGCTTCCGACCGCCATCTCCGGTGTGTTTGTGTTCCTCTTTGTGTTTGCTGTCATGAAGTACAGCATCCATAAAATGGACCGTCAAAATATTATTGAAACCATACGAAGTGAAAACATATGACAAAGTGGTATTATAGAGTAAATAATATCTTTATATTAAATAAAATCATGATATAATAATAATTTCAGAAAGGAAACCAACATGGAAATTTTGAGAGTAGAAAATCTGAGTAAAATGTACGGCGTAGAGAATAATTCGGTGATCGCGCTGGACGATGTTTCGTTTTCTGTGGAGCAGGGGGAATTTGTGGCAATCGTCGGTGCCTCCGGCAGCGGCAAATCCACGCTCCTGCATCTGATCGGGGGAGTGGACCGCCCCTCGGGAGGCAAGGTATACATTGAGGGAAAGGACATTTACTCCTACACGGACGATGAGCTGGCCATTTTCCGCCGGAGACAGGTGGGTTTAATCTATCAGTTTTACAACCTGATTCCGATATTAAATGTAGAGGAAAACATCACGCTCCCCCTCGATCTGGACAACCGCCGCGCGGATCCGGAGGTTCTCGAAGAGCTGCTCGCCCTGCTGGGACTTACGCAGCGCAGAAAGCATCTTCCCAGCCAGCTCTCCGGCGGTCAGCAGCAGCGGACCTCCATCGGTCGCGCCATGATCACCAATCCCGCCATCATCCTTGCGGATGAACCGACCGGCAATCTGGATTCCAAATCCAGCGATGAGATCGTTTCCCTGCTCAAAAAATCCAACCGGGATTACAGACAGACGATTATCATGATCACGCACAACCCGGAAATCGCAAAGACTGCCGACCGGATCATACGGATCGAGGACGGGAAAATTACGGATGAAATGCAGAACGGAAAGGAAAATTAAATGCTTATTTTATTAGTGGAAGACAACCGCTCGATCGCTGTGGGGCTGTGCTACGCCCTGAGTCAAAACGGCTATGAGCCGGAGCATGCCGCAACCATCGCCGAGGCCAGGGAGCGGATGTCACGGCAGAGCGTAGACCTGCTGATACTGGACATCTCACTGCCGGACGGGGACGGTTTTTTGTTCTATCAGGAAACCGTACGTCCGCAGAAGCTCCCCACCATTTTCCTGACGGCGAGAGACGACGAGGACGACGTCGTCCGCGGGCTGATGCTCGGGGCAGAGGAGTACATCACCAAGCCGTTTTCCACGCGGGAGCTGCTCGTTAGAATCCAGCGGGTTCTAAAGAAAAAACAGGAGGACCGCCTCGTCACAATATCGGACATCACCTTCGACATGGACCGGATGACCGTGACAAAAGGCGGCGCCCTGCTTCCCCTGACCAGTCTGGAGCTCAAGCTTCTGCAGCTTTTGTTCCTCCAGCCGGGAAAGGTGGTCACACGGAAGGAAATTCTGGAGAGAATCTGGGAGTGGACCGGAAACGACGTCAACGACAATACCGTCACTGTCTACATGAAGCGGATCAGGCAGAAGCTGGATTGTGATATCATAAAAACCTCGAAAGGGATAGGATATTTAGTGGATTATGATGAAAAATAAATCGGAATTAAAG
>CAZNQZ010000116.1:0-6454 GCA_964575245.1 uncultured Lachnobacterium sp.
CGGAAACATGACACTGGCAAACGAGAAAGGAGACGATACAACATCCGGGATAAAAAAATATCCCAAGACTTATAGGAACGGAAAATGATCAGTGCCTAAGTCTAATCCGGAGGTCAATCGGACGTTAAACGTCGACAAGGTTCCGTCTGAGCGAAATCCGTATTCATATCAAATCAGGGTTGAACGCCTGATCTGAACCAGAGAAGCGGCAAGAGGATTCCTCTTCCCAACTCAGGGTAGGTCAGTGCGCTCTTTTTTTGCCCACGTAACCGGATTCTCCCCGCTTCTGAAACCGTTAACCAACGCACTTCAGAAGTCCAAAAAGGAGGATACAGTTATGTTAAGTAAACAAGCCCAAGAAGCAATTTCAAAAGCGTCATCAAATCTGGCTATCAAGAAAATCAGCGATTTCAAAGCTCGGACAGGCTACAAAATCGTCCAAACCAAGTACATTCCTGGAGTTGTTACAACAACAGAGCATAATTGCCGCATTTTAGGCCGCGCATATTGCTGGTCAGAAAACGGCGAAAAAGAACTCTGCTTAGTATTAGAAGTTCCCACTGGTATGGCCACAAACCTTAAGAGAGATTTTGAAAGAGAAAAGGGTGAAAACAGGCGCAAGAATCGCCATCGTATTTGGAACAAAAAGCGCACGAAGCTTATCATGTGCCCTTTCTCCAACTCCTGTAGCAAGTGCCCATTTGCCAATCACCCTGAAGAGATCTTGCCTTCAGAGGCAGAAGAGCATCAGGAACTGTCATTTGATGAAATCAATGATGAGAAGCTTTCTGTAGCTCCTGGAGATTATGGTTCCGCAGAAAGCATCAATTACAATCTTGAGACTCAGGAAATGATGAAGGCCATCAGATTCCTTGACGATCAGACCCTTTTCGAGTTCGTATCTCTTCTCAGACAAGAATACGAATATGATGAGATTATGGAAGAACTTGGCCTTGACCTTGATGGTATCAAAGACTGCTATGTGAGATACATCGACTACAAGAGAAAGTTCCTCGACGAATAAATGTTTATAAAAAGGAAATGAGCGGCAGCATCCTCAAAGGTGCCGCCGCTCTTTATTTATCTTCTATTGACTGGTTTTCTGCCATTCATCTGAAATGCATCATGCCCTTGGATGCTCCTTACCGCCTGTTGCAGGCTCCCAGCCCGCCCATGCCTGTGATAAGGGTGGGACGCCCGGTGTTTGTGGAATATGATGCAGTTGCTTGGCTCCGGATATTCAGGGTTATGGATATACCAGACATGCCCGGTATTCTTCGACATGATGGTCACATCATAGGCATCCGCACAGATAACATCAAAATATGAATGCTCCAGTGATAATAATTCCTCCGTGCTAAACATCCGCAGCCTCCCCTCCGGCGCGCCCCATGTCTATCCTCCCCCTCAGGTAGGAATAAAAATTCCAGAGGTTCGCCCTGACCGGGAAATCCGGCCTGTAGCAAAACCTTGTCCTATAGCTTATCCCATGGCTGGCGCACCACCCGTAAATATCCTTCATGACCATCCGCTCCCCAGCCTGGATCCTCCCTTCCAGAAAGGAGAACCACTCGCGCTCCCTTTCATTCTGGAGCAGCAGATAGAACATCACATTGTAATAACGTATGACCGCGACCATCCTCATGCCCCCTTCCTCTCAAAATACAGTTCCAGCGCCGCCTCCAGGATGCCCTGCACATCCTTTGCAGCCACATCGGAGAAATATCTGCTGTATAGCTTTGCGGGCAGCTTTACGTTCACCGGCTTCTCTGCATCTGGCTTCACAGGCCGGTCAACGCCTAAAATCCTCTGCGCCTCCCCCTCCGACAGGCTCCCTGTCGCTTTCCGAAGCTCGCCCGCCTTGTCCGCTTTCAGCCTGATGCAGTTCTGATCCATGACCTTCTTCACCGCCGTTTGCTCCTTTTCCGGCAGATATGACAGTTCCACCGCTGCCACCATTGTCAGGCTTCCGTCATCCAACATATCCTTGAATTCCGGAATAAGCTCCTTGCACCGGACATACCTTGCGATGTGCCGCCCGGTCAGCCCAAGTTCCTTCCCGATGATCTCCCGGCTCTTCGCCTGTTGGTGGACATTATGTCCACCGCCGCCGTTAAGCGTCTGCAACTCCGCCAAAATTTCCTCACGCTTCTTCGTGCCGCACACCTTGTCATACCGCTCCGCCAGGACCGCAATCCGCTCCGATACGCTCAGGTCATTGAAAGAACGCTGGAGCATGTTGGTCTCTATCACATACACATACGCCTCTGCATCCGGCAGACCCTCTTTCACGATGGCCGGTATCTCCGTAAGCCCTGCCAGTCTGGCCGCATTCAGCCGGTTATGCCCTGCCAGCATCTCATATCCCCCAAGAGCCGTGCGGACAATGGCCGGAACCAGGACGCCATGCTCCCGGACACTCTCCACCATGTCATCCAGCCGCTCCCCCTCATACAGATGGAACGGGTGGCTATGGAACGGCTTTATGCTGTCTACCGGGAGCATCTGCACCCCCTTCCCCACTGCTACTGACTCACCGCCCGTCAGCAGATCCACGGCATCATTGAACACTCTCCTTTTCGGCGCATTAGCTTTCATCTGCGATCACCTCCTTCGCCAAGTCCTGGTATGCCTCACAAGCCCTGCTGCCCGGTGCATACTCCAACAGCGGCTCACTGTAATAAACAGACTCCCCGACCTTTACCGTGCTCGGAATCCTGCTCTCAAATACCTGTATCTGCCCCTCAAAGGTATCCAGAACCTGCTCTGTAATTAATTTACACAAGTTTGTTCTTTCATCACACATCGTCAGCAGAATACCCTCTACATGTAGCCCGGAATTGATACGGCTCTTAATCTTCTTTACCGTCTTCAGGAAGTCCTGCAGCCCCATCATCGCCAGGAGCTGGGGATTGACGGTGATGATCACGCCGTCAGCTGCCGAAAGCGCGTTGATGGTCAGGCTCCCCAGCGAAGGGCAAGTATCCACAAGTATGTAATCGTATCTCTCTTTCAAGGGCTCCAGTATCCCGGACAGCATCCGCTCCGCCCCCATCTCCAGCCTCAGCTTTGCTTCCACTACGGACAGCATGATGGATGACGGGATGAAATCCACGCCGTTCCTGCTCTGGATATACTCCGATGCATCCGGAAGTTCTTCATCCTCTATCCTGTGCATCATCAGGTGCCCTACTGTCACTGGCACTGCCGCCGTGTTCTCAATTCCGAAGCAGGTGGAAAGGTTCGCCTGGCTGTCAAAATCCACAGCCAGAACCTTCTTCCCCTCCTTTGCCAGCGCATATGCGAGATTGAACGTTGATGTGGTCTTCGCCACGCCGCCCTTCTCCGAACCTAAGATTATGATCTTTCCCATGTTTCCCTCTCCTTTCCGTGTACCGTCTCTTTATACCTGTCCTCAGACCATTCCGCCTCAAAGCCCCGAAACCGTACCTTCGGGACTGCTATGAAGGATCTGCCGATCCTCGTCACGATGCCGTCTTTTACCTCAACCGCAAATGCGGCTGTCTGCTTCTCCAAAATGCCTGTCCTGTTCATGCGCCATACCCCGCTTTCCGCTCCGCCACATGCCTTGCATGTATCTCTTTCTTCTCCGCCTCAAAACGCACTTTCAGCTTCTTTGTTTCCGCTTCCATGAAGGCCTTCTCCGCTTCGATCTCTTCCTCTTTCTCCCTGTCCAGAAGGATGACCAGCTTCCCGTCCTCGCACTCAACTTTTATTTGGTTCCCGATCTCAAAACCTGCTGCCCTCAGCCACTGCCCTTTGAGCATGATGGTCGGTGTGGGTTTATAATTATGTCCGTTCTGTGAAATGACTTTGATGTTCCTCGTATTCTTAAATGCCATATAGAAATTCCTCCTAATCTGATATGATGGATACCGGGCACTCCCCTTGAGCAAAGAGAGATTCCGGATGATGATGTAGGCGGAGAACCCGGCGCCGTTGTTTTCCCCACCAGTAACTAAAATTGGACTAAGCCGCCGCGGCTCTCCTTTTTCTGAAAGTCGCTTGACTTAGTCCTATAATAACGCTATCACCAAGCACCAGTGCATTGTAGTTGTCATTTTTGTTCCGGTCGTAAAAGATCGGAAGATTATTGATCCGATGCATCCCGTAATAGATGCCGTCCCCGTCAAAATACTCTGGAACATCGAACGGAATAAATGCCCCAAGGCTGTGTGCGTCAAAAAACCGCTTGAACTCAATTGTATAAAATCCGGTCAGGGTACAGGTCTGCAGCCCGTACCTCTGTGAGGCAAACAGCGGGTCAAACACACAGGTGTATCGCCTTGCCTTGCTCTTAATCTGCTGCTGAAGGGTATCCAGCTGCTCTTTTGTGTCCGCAAAAAGCGTCAGGATGACGGAAGCATTGTACGAGTTCTCATCATGGTTTAAGATGGCATCCTGCATGGAGAGGATCGACTCCTGCTCCGACGCCTGATCGAGGGTCTGGAACCCGTCCTTACTGTCCACCTCCGCGAGGATCTGGGAGTATTTATTGTTGAGCCTGCGGATTGCCTCCCCGCTCTCCACGCCGTTCATGTCAATGGCAATCACCAGCTCCGTATCCATATTGTATAGGGAAAACAGAAAATCGGTGCTGACACTGTTCCCAATCTTCGAGAGGTAATAGGATTTTCCTATACGGTCATTGATCTCAAAATCCTTCGTGTTAAACTTGAGGTAGGAAGGAGCGATGATGTTATCCACCGTAGCCTTGCGCTTCTTCAAAAGCTCAACATCCACTTCATAATCGTCATCCTCCTCGTTGTATTTTAAGAACGGGTTATACAGGTCACGGTTTAAAATTGCCGCAATCATGTGCAGCCGCCTGCCAATGCTCACAATAGAGCCGCGCACCTGCCACGCGGTTGTAAACAGGTCATCCAGATTATTGGCAATCGTCTGAAACTGGTTATTTGCATCCACCGGGTTGTCAAAAAGACCGCTTAAAACAAACATCTTATACGTTGTCACCGCGTTATGCGTGGCGAGCTTCTCCCGGAAGATCGCGTTTAACTCTTCCGCATAGACTGTGAATGTATCCGTGGGAAAACGGATATCCTTTGCCAGATCGTCCTGCTCCCGTACATTTGCGATTACCAGCGTGATTTTTAAGTAGGAGTCAAAGCTGTTTAAAATCCCGACAAACTGCTCCATGACCTCCCTCTGTTTCGCCTCTGAAATCCCCCGGAAGGTCACATTGGGGATCGCGTAGCATATGGAATATTCCCTGCCCTTGCGCAGCATCCCCGTATAATATGCCTCTTCAAACTGCATAATCAGGTCACAGCTGCGTTTTACAGCCTTTGCCGGTCCCTTACATTTCCCTTTCGTACCGTTTTTATCCGCACCCGCGCCCCTCCCGGACTTTGTACCGGAGGCGCCCATCGCCTTTTTTGCCGCTTTCAGAGCGATACTGTCTAATGCGCCCATAGGTTTTTTCTCCTCTCACTTTCTGGTCTTCCTGCTGGAGGAACACCGCACCGTTCTGACATCGTACTTTCCTGACCGGATGAGCTTATTCATCCGCAGCGTCTTGTTCCATGCCTCCGCCGCTTTTTCCATCTGTTTCTCAGACAATACACTTGTGGATGCGACCGGCTCCGCCGTATATGCCTGCCCCCCGAAATACGATTGGAGCACGCGGACAGTAACCGTCCATGCGCTCATCCCGGATTTCTCAAAAAACCCAAGGAACAAAAGAAACCCACAGATGGGGGCAATGACGGCCGGGGGAAGGTTAAGACCAAAGTGCAGGGCAACAAACGCCCCGCCTGCTGCAAAAACCGCTACTCCCTTTTTAAGGGAAAGACCCTTAAAAATCTTCGCATCCGTTGCATCTATGTCTTTTGGAATTTTTACTACCATGCATACCTCCTTTATGTGCCCATAACATCATTGGCAAGCTGTCCGGATTTCGTGCAGATACCCACAAGTGCAAACCCTCCGGCAAGCACCGCGACAAAAAAAGATCCCGCCCCACCCGATGCCGCATTCCCCATGGAATGATACACAACCATTCCATATGCCCGGGATGCAAGGGTTATAATCACGCATTGGAAAAAACAGGCACACCATTTTTTAATATAACGCCCGCCAGGCCCCCGCCATCCGTCCTCCGCAATAAACCCGACTGCAAGCGGCATTAAAACTGTCCGGACCACAATCTCAATCTTAATTGTTATGACGACCACAGAACACACACACTTAACCACAAACATAACGATTGTTCCAACGATCTTAAAAATAACCGCGTCAAAAACCATTACGATTAGTTTGTCTGTTTCGTATTCCGTAAGCTCTTGTGATAAGTCCTCACTACCATACAGAGGAGCGTTTATTGAAAGGGCGAGCACACCGTCAATAATCGAAACGCAGTTTTCAATGATATCCGGAAGAAACAAGATCACAATCGCATAAACTCCGAGCATTG
>CAZNQZ010000117.1:0-1257 GCA_964575245.1 uncultured Lachnobacterium sp.
GAGTATGTCAATGAGATCTGGAAGCTGGATAAGATCACGGTCAACATGACGGGGATCTGATACCGGTTTGCGGATGAAGGGAATTAGAAAGGCGTGGGATAGCGTCCCACGCCTTTCTTTGCGCAGGGGCAGTCAATCTCTCCTGATAAGCATATGTTGAGAGGAGCGGTGAGAGATGGAAAACGGGGTTAAAAAGGGAATATCAGGGAATGTGTTAAAAATAATTGCAGTGCTGTCCATGCTGGTGGATCACACGGCGGCGACGATTTTGGAGCGTATGCTGATCCAGATGCCGTTGTGGGGACCGATTAACAACCGCAATTACGATCAGTATTACAATATCTATCAATTTCTGCGCTCCGTAGGGCGTATGGCATTTCCTATCTACTGTTTTCTTCTGGTGGAGGGCTTTGTCTACACCAAAAACCGCGCAAAATATGCCCTGCGCCTGTTTCTCTTTGCCCTGCTGTCGGAGGTGCCCTTCGACATGGCATTCCGCTACTCCTTCTTTGACATGAGCTACAACAATGTATT
Source organism: uncultured Lachnobacterium sp. (assembly GCA_964575245.1). GTDB lineage: Bacteria > Bacillota > Clostridia > Lachnospirales > Lachnospiraceae > Roseburia. The sequence continues at coordinate 535 of CAZNQZ010000117.1, forward strand.
TTTCACCCTCTGGATCGGGCTGCTCACCATTATGGCAGTGGACTTTGTCCGGAAGAAAATTGGCAGGGAGAGCGATTCAGGAGCCCGCGCCCTCGCTGTGGGGGCGGGGAAGGTTCTCCTCATCGCGCTCGTGCTGCTTGTCGGCTGTGTGGCTGCCGATCCCTTGCTGCATACAGACTACGGGGCCGCCGGGGTGATTGCGATCTTTCTTATCTATGTGTTCCGTGAACACCGGATGACAGGTTTTGCTCTTGCGGTTCTCGCGCTGACCCTCCTCTCAAGCGAGACGGAGATTGTTGCGCTTCTCATGCTGGTTCCGCTGTATTGTTACAACGGCACGAGAGGACGGCAAATCAAATACTTTTTCTACGCATTTTATCCGGTGCATCTGTTGATCCTCTCGCTGATCTGCTTTGCGATTGGTATGGGGATATGAGGAGTTTTTACTATGGCTTTTGCACATCTGCACACCCATACAGAGTATTCCCTGCTGGATGGGTCGAATAAGATAAAAGAGTATGTGGCGCGGGTGAAGGAGCTGGGGATGACCAGCGCGGCGATCACGGACCACGGCGTCATGTACGGGGTGATTGAATTTTACAAGGCGGCAAAGGCTGCGGGAATCCATCCGGTCATCGGCTGTGAGGTCTATGTTGCGCCGAATTCCCGCTTTGACCGCGAGGTGAGCCACGGTGATGACCGCTACTATCACCTGATTCTTCT
>CAZNQZ010000117.1:1267-6439 GCA_964575245.1 uncultured Lachnobacterium sp.
GGCGGAGAACAATCAGGGCTACCAGAATCTGATGCAGATTGTCTCCGTCGCCTTCACGGAGGGGTATTACTATCGGCCGCGGGTTGATTTTGAGACGCTGCAGAAATACCACGAGGGTCTGATCTGTCTCTCCGCCTGTCTTGCGGGGGAGATTCCGCGGGCGATTGTCCGGGGGCAGTACGAGGAGGCAAAAAAAATCGCGCAGCGGTATGCGGACTGTTTTGGAAAAAACAATTTTTTCTTTGAGATCCAGGATCACGGAAACGCGGATCAGAGACTGGTCAACGAGGAGCTTATGCGCATGAGCCGGGAGCTGGGGATCGGGCTGGTCTGTACCAACGACGTGCACTATACCTACGAGCAGGATGTGGAGGCCCACGATGTCCTTTTGTGCATCCAGACCGGGAAGAAGATCACGGACGAGGACCGGATGCGCTATGAGGGCGGGCAGTTCTACGTGAAGAGCGAGGAGGAGATGCGCCGCCTGTTTCCCTATGCCTTAGAGTCGGTGGAAAACACGCAGAAAATTGCTGATCGCTGTCAGGTGGAGATCGAGTTTGGCAATTATAAAATTCCGAAATATCAGGTGCCGGAGGGGTATGACAGCGCCTGGGATTTTTTGAACGCCCTTTGTGAGAAGGGCTTTCAGGAAAAATACCGAAAGAATCCGGACTATGATGCGGATGCCTGTGAAGCCGTCCTGCGCGATATGCGCTATGAGCTGGATGTGATCCGGGATATGGGATTTGTGGAATATATCCTGATCGTCTGGGATTACATCAACTGGGCGAAGAACAATGACTGCTGGGTCGGGCCGGGGCGGGGCTCCGGCGCCGGGAGCCGGGTGTGCTACTGCATCGGGATCACGAACGTCGATCCGGTGAAGTACCAGCTTCTCTTTGAGCGGTTTTTGAATCCGGAGCGCAGGACGATGCCGGACATTGACGTGGACTTTGAGTACGCGGAGCGCTACCGTGTGATCGAGTATGTGACGCAGAAGTACGGGACAGATTCGGTGACGCAGATTGTCACCTTCGGAACCATGGCGGCCCGCGGCGTGATCAAGGCAGTGGGAAAGGCGCTGGACTTCCCGTATGCGGAGATGGACCGCGTGGCGAAGATGGTGCCGATGGAATTAAATATTACCATCGACCGGGCGCTGCAGATGAACCCGGAGCTCAGAAGCCTCTATGAGGGCGACAAAAGGATGCGCGACTTAATTGATATGGCAAAGCGCCTGGAGGGGCTGCCGAACCACACCTCCGTCCATGCGGCAGGGGTTGTGATTTATCCCGGGCGGGCCAGCGATTATGTGCCCCTCGGGCGGGCCAGCGACGGAAGCCCCACGGCGCAGTACAATATGGTGCAGCTGGAGGAGCTGGGGCTTCTGAAAATGGACTTCCTCGGCCTTCGGACGCTGACCGTCCTAAAGGATGCCGTGAAGAATATCAAGGTGTCATCTGGCATAGACATTGATATTGACCACATTGATCTAAACGACAGGGGTGCGCTCGACTTTATCGGAACCGGAAGAACTGAGGGGGTATTCCAGCTCGAGTCGGCAGGTATGCAGAATTTCATGCGGGAGCTCAGGCCGCAGAATTTTGAGGATATTGTGGCAGGGATTTCCCTCTACCGGCCGGGGCCGATGGAGTTTATTCCGGATTACATCAAGGGCAAAAATCATCCTGAGGAGGTCACCTACGCGACGCCGGAGCTCAAACCGATTCTCGAAGCGACCTATGGCTGTATTGTCTATCAGGAACAGGTGATGCAGATCGTGCGCTCGCTTGCGGGCTACACCATGGGGCAGGCCGATGAAATCCGCCGCGCCATGAGCAAGAAAAAGCAGTATGTGATCGACGCGGAGCGGGAGGGCTTTGTGCACGGCGATGAGAAGCGCGGCATCGGCGGCTGCGTGGCGGCAGGGATTGCCGAGGCGACCGCCAACGGCATCTACGACTCGATGGTCGATTTTGCGAAATACGCCTTTAACAAATCGCATGCGGCGGCCTACGCGGTGATTGCCGTGCAGACGGCGTGGTTGAAATATTACTATCCGGTGGAATTTATGGCGGCGCTTATGACTTCTGTGATCGACAATTCCGGCAAGCTCGGGGAATACCTGATGCACTGTCGGGAGATGGATATCCGCATGCTGCCTCCGGACATCAACAGCGGTCAGGGAACCTTTACCGCAGAGGGCAATCAGGTGCGCTACGGTTTATATGCAATTAAGGCGCTTGGGCGTCAGGTGATCGACCGCATCATCGAGGAGCGTGAGCGCGGCGGGCGCTACCGTACACTGCAGGATTTCATTGAGCGGGTGATCGAGCGGGATGTCAACAAGCGCGCGATTGAGAACCTGATCAAGGCGGGGGCCTGCGATGGGCTGGATGGGACGAGAAAGCAGATGGTGGCGGTGCATGCGGCAATTGTGGAGCAGGCGGCACACGAGAAGAAATCCTCCATGTCCGGGCAGTTGAGCCTGTTTGACCTGGCCGGGGAGGAGGACAGACAGGAATTTGAGATGAAGTATCCGGATGTGGGCGAGTACGACAAGGAGACACTTCTCGGCTTTGAGAAGGAGGTTCTCGGCATCTATCTGAGCGGGCATCCGCTGGAGGAGCATCTGGAGAAAATAAGAAAAAACGCGACTGCGAATGCGGTCGATTTTGTCCGCGAGGAGGAGACCGGGCAAATGAGGGCAGAGGACGGTGCCCGCGTGATTATCGCGGGTATGATTGTAAACAGGTCGGTCAAGTTTACCCGAAACAATAAACAGATGGCTTACCTGACCCTCGAGGATCTGACGGGCAGCGTGGAGGTTTTAGTGTTCCCGAAGGATTACGAAAAATATCAGCAGTTCATTCGGCAGGATGAGAAGGTTTTTGTGTCCGGGCGTGTCAGCGCGGAGGATGAGAAGGACGGAAAACTCATCTGTGAGCGCATTGTCCCCTTTGAGGATATTCCGCGGGAGCTTTGGCTCAAATTTCCGGCGAAGGAGGCTTTTTGGGGCAGGGAGCAGGAGCTGTATCATCTCTTCGCGGAATCGGAGGGAAGGGATGAGGTGGTGATCTATGTGGAGGATACAAAGCAGATCAAGCGTCTGGGAAACCGATATACGGTCCGGGCCGACGGGCCGCTGCTTGACGACTTAAAAACGCTGGTCGGAGAAAAAAATTTAAAACTTGTGGAAAAGAATATTGAAAAACATCTATAATAAGTATAGAATAGATGCGAAAAAGCGAAGATAAACCAATGGAGGACAGGATAATGGCAAAAGAGATCAATACGATAGCAGTTCTCACAAGCGGCGGTGACGCTCCCGGGATGAATGCGGTGATCCGCGCAGTGGTCCGCCAGTCTCTTTTTAAAGGAAAGAAAGTGAAGGGCATTAAGAGAGGATATGCAGGACTTTTAAATGAGGAAATCATTGATATGAACGCGAAGAGCGTATCGGATACGATCTCGCGGGGCGGGACGATTCTGCAGACCGCCCGCTGTAAGGAGTTTGAGACGCCGGAGGGACAAAAGCTGGGGGCGGACATCTGCAGAAAACACGGGATTGACGCGGTGGTCGTAATCGGCGGCGACGGTTCCTTCCGGGGAGCCCAGAAGCTGGCGGCACTTGGAATCAACACGATCGGCGTCCCGGGCACCATTGATCTGGATATCGCGTGCACGGATTACACGGTGGGCTTTGACACCGCGGTTAACACGGCGATGGAGGCAATCGACAAGATCAGGGACACCTCCACTTCCCATGAGCGGTGCTCGATCATCGAGGTCATGGGAAGGGGCGCGGGCCACATTGCACTGTGGTGCGGACTGGCGAACGGGGCGGAGGAGGTCTTGCTTCCGGAGAAATATGACCATGACGAACAGCGGCTTATCGATCAGGTGTTGAATGCGCGCAAAATCGGCAAGCAGCACTACATCATTATCAACGCCGAGGGCATCGGGCATTCCCAGAGTCTGGCAAGGCGGATTGAGGAGGCCACCGGAGTGGAGACGCGGGCGAGTATTCTGGGACATATGCAGCGCGGGGGCAGCCCCACCTGCAAAGACCGCGTCTATGCGACCACGATGGGTGCAATGGCAGTAGACCTTTTGTGTGAGGGGAAAAGCAACCGCGTCGTTGCGCACAGCGGCGGAAAGTTTGTCGATTTTGACATTGACGAAGCTCTGGCAATGCAGAAGGGCGTCGATGAGAGCATGTACGAGATCTCAAAATCGCTGGTGTAGTCTACTATTTATAAAATCGGAGGGCTGTCGCTTGACGGCCCTCATTTTGAGGGAGGAACATGATTACAAGCACGGCGAACCCACAAATCAAAAATCTGTTGTCACTGATCAGAAAAGCGAAGGAGCGCAGACAGCAGCAGGCATTTGTCGTGGAGGGTACGAGGCTTTGCCTGGAGTCGCCGGAGGAGCTTTTACTGCGCCTCTATGTGTCGGAGAGTTATCTGGAAAAAGAAGAGAACCGGAGGGCGCTGGGAACGAGGAGCTATGAGGTGGTGTCGGACTCTGTGCTCTCCGCGGTGTCGGACACGCAGACACCCCAGGGCATACTCGGCATTGTGCGGATGCCTGCGTACCAGCCCGCGGACCTGATGAGGGGGGAGCGGACGCTGCTCCTGATTTTGGAGGGGATACAGGACCCAGGGAATCTCGGCACGATGCTGCGCGCAGGGGAGGGGGCGGGACTCACCGGGCTGATCATGGACCGCGGGACGGTGGATCTGTTCAATCCAAAGGTCATCCGCTCCACGATGGGGAGCATCTACCGGATGCCATATCTGATTGTGGAGGATCTGCATGGGCTGTTGTCTGAGCTCAAAGCGCAGGGCGTCAGTCTCTATGCCGCGCATCTGGGAGCAAAGCTCTGCTATGACTGCCCGGATTATACAAAGCCCTGCGCATTTTTGATCGGAAATGAGGGAAACGGCCTTTCGGAGGAGACTGCGGATATGGCAGAGCGCGTCGTCATTCCCATGGAGGGACAGGTTGAGTCTCTGAACGCGGCAGTCTCCGCTGCAATTTTGATGTATGAGTGCAGCCGCCAGCGGCGGCTGCGGGGGTGTGAGCATGAGAATCTGGTTTAAGGTATGGAAGGATGCCCGGCTGGTGCATACGGAGACAGTCGAGGACAACAGCGGGGAGAGCCGG
>CAZNQZ010000118.1:0-6417 GCA_964575245.1 uncultured Lachnobacterium sp.
CACGCCTGTTCCATGCTCTTTTTTACGTCTGCGTCGAGTTTAAAATTTACATTGACTGCCTGTGCCATACAACACCCCTCCCTGTTTCTATTATATGCGAAAACAGAGAAAAAGCCAAGAGATTTTCTTTATTTTTTCTTTGCCCTCAGTCTTTTTATCAGCTTATCGGAATTTCTTCGCCGCTCCTCCCGAAGCTTTTTGCTCAGGTTTAGCATATAATCATTCCTGACACGGGAGGCCTGGCAATACTTGCCATTTTCATCTATATACCCATGGCGGTACACGACGGTCTTTCCTGTGGCTTTATAAATGCCGTCCATCATGCTCGTAATCGACTCAACGCCCCGGATCATCTCTTCCGTCTCTCTTTTCTGCATCGGATCATTCTGCATTTTCTCCAAAAGCCTTGGATGAACCGTCAGAGTCTTTCCGCTTTTTGCGGAGGGAAATGTACTTCCGACCCGAAGCTGCGCGCTCGGAACCAGCCTCGCCAGCTCCCTCGCATACTCTGCCCTTCTGCTGACCCCTGCTGCTCCCTGCAGATTTCCTGTCCCTCTGTTTCCCGCGGCTCCTGCCCTGCCCTGTGACGCATACGCGCTATAGCCGTCCGCAATCCCCATCGCCATATGTTTGTCCTCCCTGACCCTGTTTTGAATCCACCTGGCATCCTGCCATATTCCATCAATTTCTATATCGGCAAATTGTCATGAACCGTTTAATCAATGTGATCTTTTTCCGTGATATATTTTCCTCTTGTAAAAAGATAAAAATTCACATATAATCGGTTCCCCCTGCGCTCCCTGTATTCAGGGCACTGTGCGAAAGGTATATTCGGCTCTCCCGACACTTCCCCATCTAGCAGAAACAGCATAAACATAGTCGCCGTCCCCCGGTGGGAGCAGTGAAATGGTATCCCCGTCCAGCTCAACCTTTACCTTCTCAAAATCTGCCGAATACTGCATATCGCCGATATAGTCCGCGGGCCAGCGGATGACAGAAACCGCCCCCGGCGCAGGTCCGTCGAACGCAAGATAGAATACCGGAACCGCCGACCCGGCCTCGCCGCCATCCTCCGATAGCGGTGTGGTCGCGGAAAACCCTGTATATAATATGCGATAATCCCGCTCATCCAGCGGATGCGCGCCGCAGGCAATCACCGAGCTCATTAAGCCGTCCGGCAGGCTTTGGCTCCATTCGTAATTGCCGCAGGCGGCGATTACGCTGTCAGCACCCCCCGGCGTGGAAACGGTCAACGCCGGAGGATTCAAATTGGAATTCTCATCCAACAGCAGGGCCTCCGGAGATTTCGGTATTACCTTCGAGACAGTTGCATCGGTTGAAACAGACACCGCACCCCCCGTCAGGACAAGGGCGAAGGCGGCAACCACCAATGCAGATTTTTTCATAACGAAAGCCCCCTCTCAAATACTCTTTGCTAATCCAGCTTCAGCTCGCCCAGCCTGCGGAACTGCTCCTCCATGTCATAGGAGCGCAGCTGATAAGCCTCATCCCACGGATTCAGCAGATAAAAGCGCTGCCCGGCATACAGGCCGCGAATTCTCGAATTATCCCAGCAATGTTCCATATCTATGGACTCTTCCATCCGACGGACAAACCTGCCATCCTCCCAGCTGTAAAGGTGATAGCTCATCGTGTTCTCATCATCCTTCCAGCTCGTCGACTCAAAACCGATCAGATTCTTGTCCGTGTCCGCGAGCACGCTCTTGTAATAGTCCGCCGCCATCGTATAGCCCACGTCCAGCGTGACCGGGTCCAGAATCTTCAGGTTCACCGGGTCAGAAATGTCAAACATCACCAGCTTGACCCCCAGCCGCTCGCTGGTCTCCGGGTCTGTCTCATAGCCGATGCCCAAAAGCAATCCGTCTCCATATGGGTGCAGGTAGTCGGAAAATCCGGTGATCTCCAGCTGTCCCAGCATCTTCGGGCTACGGGGATCGGAGATATCCACCGCAAAGAGCGGGTCTGTATTGTGGTAGGTGATAAAGTACGCGATGTTTCCGAGGCAGCGCGCCGCATAGATCTCCTCACCCCTCGCAATATTTTCCAGAACGCCCAGCTCCTTCAAATTTTCATCCAGCAGATACAGGCGGTTCTCGGAATTTTCGGACCACTCCGTCGTCAGCACACGCAAAACTCCGCTGCCCTCCGAGATCGCGAAGGTGTCCTGAATGGTTCCACGCACGGTCGCTGCGCCTACTCCGTTTAAAACTCCGTCCCTGTATGAAAATTTCGTAATTTCCGTATAACTCCTGCCCTCATTGTCGTCTGTCCACTCCCAATTCTCCGAGTACAGATAGATCGCATCCGTGCTCATATAGAGCTGACCCCAGTTGTCCATCAGAACCATGTAATCCACAACCGCATCCGGCGTATTGATGTTCACGGAGGAGATAATCAGCTCGTTCCCCGCATCCTCCTGCAGATAGATACAGTCCGCCTCGGCCAGAGTGCCGTTGATATACGGGATAACGTCCAGATCATCCTTCTGTCCGCCGGACTCCGTCTCTGGAACCTCTGACGTTTCCCGCGCTTCATTGACAACAAGATCGTAAGGTACCACACGGTCATAGAAAGGCATCTTCCGGCTGAACAGGTAGACATAATCGCCCACCTTGCGGGAGCTGTAATAACTGCCTTCCTGGTTCACCGTACCGAGAAGCCTTCCCGCGCCGCGATCCGAGATATCATAGGTCTGCAGCTCTGTGGTTAAGTCCTTTGTCTGATAGTAGAAACAGCCGCCACGCAACAATCCGTTTATCGTATCGGTTCCTCCCAGACAGCCTTCCTCCATCTCTGTCTCGCGCCTTTGAATAATCAGAAACAGACGATCCCCATCTACATACATATCACAGATACTGTCTCCTGTGCCAAGCTCGGGCCTGATCCCAGCCACTACCTTCATCTGCTCCCCGCGAATGTCCACAATGTGAATCTCCTCACCGCTCTGTACATAGAGGTAGCTGCCGTCGTTTTTGACAAAATCGCTCTCGTCCACGCCGTCCACCTGCAGGTTGGTCTTGGAATGATCCGCTGCATTATTCCGATTCTGCGCCGAATTTGAATCGTCCGTCCCTGCGAAATCCTTCCCGATGGCGCCGGGCTCGGCCGTATCTCTAATGAACCCCTCATCTCCAATGGACTCCTCCGGGAAAATGAGATCGTTGTCGAAATAATAATAACGCCCATCCTGCTTCGCATGCTCCAGCACAGCGAGAATCTCCTCATAGCCAGAGGCAATCCGATAGCTGCCCACAACCGCCTTTTTCTTCGGAATCACCTGCACAACAGAGTTCTCTTCCGGCTCGGAGAGAGATACCTGCTGCTCCACATCGCCCTTGCTCTGCACATGGGGCAGCTCTTTCCGACCGCCCACTGCCTGCACCCCGCAGAATCCGGCCCCACCCATGGCAGCCACCAACGCTACAATGGCCGCTGCATTCGCAAACCGCCGCATCGGCAGGGGTCTGTACACACGTCTGTGTCCGGCGCGCAGCCGGGCCTTCACCGCCTCCGGCTCCAGCGACGCCGGAATGCGGATCGATTCCGATGACTCTTCTATTCGTTTCAATAGCTCCTCCCTCTGCATTTCCTCTGCATCGCGTCTCTGTTCTTTTCTCGTCTCTTCCATAAATATCCCTCTCTCTATCTAATCATCTACTCTCTCTTTACAAAGGGCTCAGCGCCTCCAACTGACAGCCCATCTTTTTCAGCGCGCGGCTCTCTCTGGAGCGCACCGTGTTTTCATTCATTCCGAGAGCCTCGGCAATCTCTCTCGTCCGATAACCGAAAAAGACGTGCAGCCCTACAATCCGCCGGTCCTCTTCCGGCAGCTGCAAAAACACCTGACGCACCTGCATGGATTCCTCACGGTCATCACTCCAACAGTCACCCGGCGGCCCGACCGCCTCCAACAGCTCGCCGGTAAGCTCCCCGCTCTGATGATAGTACTCCCTCATCCGCTGATTACACTTGTTGGCCACGATCCGATACATCCAGCTCCCGAAGGACTCCTCCTTTTGGAGCTGCCCGATCGTGGCAAAGGCGTCCGCCACCGCCTCACTGACGGCGTCCTCTGCGTCCTCCGGCCTTTTTAAAGTATACAGCGCATAGGCGTACAGCTTCTTATAAATTTGTGCGTACAGCTCGCCAAAGGCGTCCACATCGCCCCGCTTTGCCCTCTTTACCAATAAACGTTCTTCCATAAACCATCAAATCTTTCTACGGATTAGTTTCATTGTACGCGAATACGCACCGGATGTCATCCAAAAGATTATGCTTCTTTCTCATACAAATCCCTCCTTTTTGGTTCTTCTGGTTATTCAGTGTGAAAAAAAGGAAATTTTGTTGCACTGAAAAATTTTTTTCTAACGAAAGGATAGATTTCTTTTTTCACATCCGTAATAATAAGTGTAATGAAGTTCAACCGCGCGGGTGAAAACGAGGGTAACCTATGAAAATCGGACCACAAAACTATATTCGGCAATTACAATTGCACAATGAAAAAGCACTCCTGTATGTAATTGATGAGTACGGAGGCCTGTTGAAATCCATTATCCGCAGGCATCTGGCCCTCCTGCCGCAACAGCAGGAGGAGTGCCTGGACGATGTTCTCCTGAAAATATGGCAGAACATTTCCGACTTCGACGAAAACAAAAATTCATTCAAAAACTGGGCGGCGGCCATAGCCCGCTATCGCTCCATCGACTATCTGAGACAGTACCGGAAGGAGCTGGCAGCTGTGAGCATCGAGGCGGCGGAGCCTGCCATGGAGGATCGAATGCTTGCAGACGCCATTGACGCCGGGATTTCGGAGGAGCTGGAGCAGATGCTTGGGACACTGTCGCCCCTGGACCGGGAATTGTTCCGAAAGCTGTATGTGGAGGAAAAACCAATGGACATTGTCAGCACGGAGACGGGCATGAGGCGGGAGACTATCTACAACCATCTCTCGCGAAGCAGAGAAAAGCTCCGACGGCAGTTTCCGCATTTTTCAAATCTTTAGAGGGAGGAAATCAAAGTGGAAAAAACAATTTATCAATTACTCAACGAGGTGAAGACGGACGAAGGGGAATATGAGTGGACAGAATTATCCTCGGAGGAAAGGCATCACTGTAAACAGAGGATCATGAAAGAGGTAAAGAATATGAAAAACCGAGAAATCGAAAAACGAACCAGAAAAACATGGAAGACGGCAGCCGCAGGGACAGCGGCGGCGCTCGCCCTCGTAACAGCGACAGTCGGCGTGTGCAATCCGGTGTTTGCGGAAAATCTGTTCAGCGACACCTTCGGCAGGCTGATTGAATCCGCGAAAGGTCAGAAATATGAAGCGGACTATATCGACCTGTATTCAAAGATCGGCCGCTACTCCGTACCTGCACAGGCAGAAGATCAGACATCCAACCCGACCGCATATGCAACCTCTGCGGAGGCCAACGGCGTGAAGGTGTCCGTGTCGGACGTGTACTGCGACGGCTATCTGCTGTACTTCACGACAACGCTGGAGACGAATGACTCCGGGCTGATGCAGGCCGACGGAATCATTCCGGCGGAGAAAAAAGGTGTGTGTGATATCCGGATTGCGGGAATACCCGATTCCGAAGGCGCCAACAAGGCCTTTGAACGGGCAGGTGACGGTATCTTTGTCGCGACCAACCAGATTGACCTGCTCAGCTTATCGGATCTGAAATCCAACGGAACAAGCTTTGACGTCGAGTACACGCTGACCGATCTGCAGGGTAAGCTCTGGAACCGCTGGGATGCACAGGGCGAATATCACACCACGGGAAATGTGGACGGGGAGTGGAAGCTGCGTTTCCCGGTGACCGTGGATACCTCGGCGAACCAGACCTACGCCATTGACCAGGAACAAAACGGCGTCACCGTGAAGGATGCCGTAATCACCAAGGCGGGGCTGGTGCTCACCGTCCTACTCCCGGATTTCACCAAGGCTCCGTACAACGACCCGCACAATGACCCGGATGAGGCCGTTATGGACAGTCAGGGCAAATGCCTGCAGTGGCTCTCCCAGCAGTCCACGCCGAATGCGGACGGTACCACGACCGAACAGATCATGGTACTGTATGACGGACAAAAGGAGCTTTCCTTCACAGTCACGAATAAGAACACCGATGGCTCCGTCATAGCGGATATTCCGGTTCAGCTGCCGTAAATCTTTCTTTTGCGGGCCTGCGCATGACAGAAAACCGCCACTGCCGAAATCCGGCAGTGACGGTTTTTCACCGTTTATCTCTTATGGAAATATAAGCGCCAAAATCACAAAAAGTTTTAAATTCTTGCTTGCTATTTAAAAATAACTGTGATATAATAATTTCTGCTATGGTGACTTAGCCAAGTGGTAAGGCGTGGGACTGCAACTCCCTGATCGGCGGTTCAAAT
>CAZNQZ010000119.1:0-3840 GCA_964575245.1 uncultured Lachnobacterium sp.
GATCTTGCGCTTTTGCTCCGGTTCTGTCACACCTGCCAGTCTGCGATAATACCGATCCTGTGCATTGACCCGGGCAAAATTCAGATCAAACTGACCGTTCTTGCCGAACACGGCCTCCACCTCATCACCCTCGTTCTTTCGGAGCAGGCCGTGATCCACAAACACACAGCTCAGCTGCCGGCCGATGGCGCGGGCCAGCAGCCCCGCCGCCACGGAGGAGTCCACACCGCCGGACAACGCCAGAAGCACCTTGCCGCCTCCGACTTTTTCCCTGATTTCCTCTATGGAGCGCTCCACAAAAGAATCCATACGCCAACTTCCGCAACAGCCGCAGATGCCGCGCACAAAGTTGTGCAACATTTTACTTCCAGACTCAGTGTGCAGCACTTCCGGGTGAAACTGGATCGCATACAGCTTTTTTTCCGGATTCTCCGCCGCCGCCACCGGACAGTCCGCCGTATGCGCCACAATCCGGAACCCCGGTGCGATCCTGCTGATATAATCAAAATGGCTCATCCAACAGATCGTCGAACGTAACCCTGCCTGTCCATCCACAGGAACTCCGACATCCGTAAATAGCGGTGAATCCGGATTCACGAACACCTCCGTTTTGCCATATTCACGAACCGGCGCCTTCTCGACTTTGCCGCCTAAAATAAGGTTCATAAGCTGCGCGCCGTAACAAAGCCCCAGCACAGGAATTCCCAAGTCAAAGAGCTCCTTCGTATAGCTCGGGGAATCCGGTTCGTAACAGCTGTTCGGGCCGCCGGTCAAAATGATCCCTTTGGGATTCATCGCCTTGATCTGCGCAAGCTCTGTGCGGTAGGAGTATATCTCACAGTATACGTTGCACTCGCGCACACGGCGCGCAACGAGCTGATTGTACTGTCCGCCAAAGTCGATGACTATGACTTTTTCCTGATCCATGTGTCGTTCCTCCTGTGTAGTCGATATGTATGTAGTGATCCCCCTGAGAACGGAATCGGACGTTCGTACACAACAATCGGGCGACTAATGTGCGATTACAAATCCGATTGTCATCAATCAATGGATTCCGTGTGGGTGTATGCCTGCAGCAGCGCAATTCGCAGCATCCCAAGGGGGAAATAACTTTCTGTCCCCACCACATTATATAAAACTCGTCCACAATTTACAAGTATGCAATCCCTACACGATGAAACTGCGGAAAAATTCGCACTCCTCATCATTGCACACGCCTGCGGCCGGGTCGTCGGGATTACAGTGAAACACGTGATACAGTTTCTGCTCCGGTGAGCCATACATCTTATAGCGGCAGATCACGCCGCATTTTTCCAGCCTTTCTGCAAGAAGGGGCGCCTGCCTTCGGAGAAAATCCTCGTTCGCCGTCATGACATAGGCTGGAGGAAAAGCCGCAGTCACGTAATGAATCGGCGTCACCCAGCGCAGCTCCCGCGCGCTCCCCTTCCCCGGAAGCAGACTTTTCACAATCTGATGCAGCTCCCGGTCTTCTTCAAATTCCTGATCCAGCACATACTTTCCACAGTTCAGTGCCAGTGCGCGCAGCGCAATCTCAGGCGTGTGAATGGTAGGATAGGTGGCGGCATAAGCCGGGTTTGTCAAAATGCACGCATACACGGACAGGAGATGCGCTCCCGCGGAATCCCCCACCGCAAACAGATTATTAGTGTCAAGTCCATAGGTTTCCGCATTCGCGAGCAGCCATTGAAATACAGAGTTGATATCCTCGACTGCCGCGGGATACCGAAACTCCGGTGCCAGCCGGTAGGTGAAGTTCACCACGGCAAATCCTCTCCGGGCAAGGCTCATACAGTAAAACTGATAGAGCTCCTTGTCCCCGTAAATCCATGCGCCGCCATGAACGCTCACTATCACCGGGAGTTTGCCCCCGACAGCCTTCGGCCGGTATACGTCCAGCTTGTGAAAACGCTCATTCATGCCATAACGGATATCAACAAAGCGCTCCACATCCTGCGGGGTCACCTTCCCCGCATCGCGCTGCCTGTCAAATCTTCCCATCTGACGGCGTTTCCACATATTCCTGATCCATCTCATTGCCCCTTCCTCCTGTCGTTCCCTGCTCAACGCATTTCTACTTTGTTTATTATAACAAAATACGGGAGGGTCACGCAACCTTCCCTTCCGTATTTTATGTACGCCAGATATCGCCGGTCAGGATGTCAATCCCTTCCACCCTGATGCGCATATTTTTCCTTTGTCGCCATCCCGCCCCGGATGTGCCTCTCCTGCTTGTTCACGTCGAGAACCTTGCGCGTTTCGTGCGCAAGAGTAGGATTCACCTGTTCCAGTCGCTCTGTTACGTCTTTATGTATGGTTGTAATTATTTAGATCTCCTTCGATCAGTACAGTTCCCTCTAATCCCAAATCCCCAAACAACCGCAGGAAAATTTCTACATTTCCTTCTTTGTCCACTTCAATCTTCTGAATCAGGCGTTTGAGCTGGGCATTCGTCATCTCATGTACATCCGTGATGTCCTCTATCTCCTTGAACATATGATTCAAAACACCTTCAAGCTGCTCTCCCTTCGTCAAATGATAGGACACCATTTTCAGCTCGTTTTCCAGCCCTTCGATCTCTTTTCTGAAACCGCCGATTTTGTCATTCAGCTCCTGTCTGGAGATCAGATCGTCCGCATACATATCCATATATTTCTGCCTGGATTTTGTCAGCTTGTTCAACTGGCTTCTCAGTTCCTTTTCATATTCGAGATTTTCATCCTTTGCCCTGTAGGTGCGCTGAAATTCTCCCACAACATACTGCATCACCTTCTTTTTCCGGCTGAGTATGTGGCTAAAATATTCCTGCAAAACGCCAGTCAGTTCATCCTCATCTACTGCTATTGCATTCGGGCAGCTATCCGCCCCTTTTCCGTTATGCCCGGAACACACCCAGCGAACATAGGTATTTTTGTAAGTGCGCACTGTTCTGCGGAAAGCCCAGCCGCATTCCTTACAGCGGATTAAGGTTGAGAAAAGATGCTTATTGCTCTGCCGCTCCCTATTCACGTTAAAGGATAAATGTCTGTTATGAAGGATTTCCTGCGCTTTTTCAAAATCTGTCAACTCAATTATTTTCAAATCAGGACGTTCTACGATCATCCAATCCGTTTCGTCCTTGTCTTTTCGCTTTCCGGTAAGGAAATCTTCCACCTCCTGCTTGCCATTGATGATTTTTCCGGTATAAATTTCATTATTTAAAATCCGGCAGACGGCATTTTGGCTCCAGTTGCAGTTCCGCTTTGTCTTGAGACCTCTTTCATTGAGCATATTGGCAATCTTTGCCGCACCGTAACCCTCCTGCAGATACCATTGGTATATCTGCCTGATCACATCTGCTTCCTGCTTGTTGATTTCCAGATTAAAATAATCGCCTATGGTTTTATCGTATCCATAGACAATGTTTGGGACACGCCCTTTTTCCGCGTTCATCTTTTTTCCGAATTTCACGCGCTTGGATGTGTTGGCGCTCTCCTCCTGCGCCAAAGCGCCAAAAATGGTCAAAACAAATTCGCTGTTTCCCATGCTGATCATGTTGGCGGTGAGAAATTGGGTTTCAATGCCGAGAGATTTCAATTTGCGGACATTCTGCAGAAGGTCTACCGTGTTTCTGGCAAAGCGAGAAATGTCCTTTACCACTACCATGTCAAATAGTCCATGTTCGGCATCGGACATCATGCGCAGGAATTCCCTGCGGTTTTTGATTTTGGTGCCGGATATACCCTCGTCAGCATAAAGGCGCACAAGCTTGTCCCCCGTGCGCTGGGTGTATTCGGAAAAGAAAGCTTTTTGGGCTTCCAGGCTGTTCAATTGGTCGGCTTT
>CAZNQZ010000119.1:3850-6378 GCA_964575245.1 uncultured Lachnobacterium sp.
GCTTTGTCGGTGGAGACGCGGCAGTAGGCGGCGATGTTCATTGGGATGCCTTTCTGTTAATTATGCAAGTTCTGTTACTACTTATATTAAATTATGAGCGGAAAAAAGACAAAATTTTTCTCCTGCCAAATTCTGCAAGCCATGTTTAATATTATAGATATCATTTGGATGAACAGCCATAAACGTATTATTTTCATTTTTACCAATAGATTCAAACCATTCGTATAATCCCTGATATTTCTGCATATTCATCTCTTTTATCTCTCCCCAAATTGCTTTCTTGTTTCCTTCGGTAAATATTTGATGAAGTACAAAAAATAAATCATGATATTGATGAAATCAACTCTATATTATCCACATTTCCTTCTAATATAGATGCTGCTCGCCAAAAAATATTATCCATCAACGCAGAGCATATTGACAATCGCTTGTTTTATCTTCTATTAAATCCGCCTATGGGACAAACTATTTCTATTTACAATGCACCTTCCGATGGCTTAATGAGTGGTTTAGCTTGGAAAAAGGACTATCTAAAAATCAAAGCTGATGCGAAGACTCTGGATGAACTCATTCATCAAATAAATTTTCAATATAAACGTAATCTATAGAAAAAATTTCCAACAATACCTTCGCGGTCACTTCCACAGTGTTGGGATTATGCATCATATAGTTTAGCTTTCTTACTTTTCTGTCCGTATAATACTTCATGGTGGGAAACACCTCCCCGCCGTTATGGTCTTTGTCCATTCTATGAAAACCAATCTGAATTTATTAAACATTCTGAGATAATTTTTCACAATTTCTTTCCTCATTTTATGTCAGCATGTTTTCATAAACGCGAAAAGGACAGTCCAGACCGACTCCCTACGGTCTGTGACTGACCTTGCGCTGTGTTGGATAAAATATTTCTGCTTTTACTTACTGGGGAACATTCCCCTAACCCCTGAAAAACTAAGATAATTCATAATAAAATGTACCGCATTGGAAAATTCTGTCCAGCCCTCATAACGGCTTTATCATTTTCCGCATGTGCCTTGCTAAGTTCTCTCGGCATTAAATCAGGATCATACAACGCTGCCATTGTGCTTGTCCGAAAAAGCGTTCTGTATCAAGTTAAATTTCCTTATATTCCCGTCATTACTCTATACCCGCTCATAGTATACCCCAACCTCAGCTATTTTTGCACACAAACATTCCGGTTGATTTATGAATAAAAAAACTTCCATCACAGTCAATCTTCTCTTGTATCAGCTGCCGAAACTCATCTCCTCTTCGATCAAGTATGCAGGAGGCATTTCCCGGATAAGAATATACATAATCATAAATTGCCTCCGCATTGTCCACAAGCAAATCATTATCCTGCACCATGCACTTGACCTGGGAGAAAAACTTTCTCAGCTGTTCCTCCCCATTTTCCAGATGAAATCCTGCTGTAAGAAATGTAAATGGCATTTCAATCTTATCATCAAAATTCTTAACCAGCTCATGCAACTCTCTCATGTGTAAATCACCCACTGTAGAACAGCAAAAGCTACCCTCTGGTTTTATGGCGTCAGCTATGGTATTAAGGCATGCTTCCCGCTTCACTACATGATACAGCATATGATTCGCAATAATACAGTCATATTCTTTCTCGGGAAGCACAAGTGCATCCCCATCCATAATCCGGTATTCAATATGAATCCCTTTTTCTGCCAAAAGTTCATCATATTCTTTTAAAGTACCTCTTGTCTGCTCCAACATGCCCTCCGAACGATCTGTCAAAATCAACTCCATCTTTTCAGGCAAACGGTGAATATTTTCTTTCCACAAAAGCCCCGTTCCACAGCCGATTTCCAGCACCTTTGCACCATCCTTTAACGGAAGTCTGTCGTACACCCACTCCATCCAATTCTGTTCAGCTGTACTATATACATGTAGGTTAATTCTCCGCTCAAGATTGACAGAAGTTTCATATTGCTGCTTCACCTTCTCCTCATCCGTTAACAGATTTAATAATCGGATTAGGTAATCCCATCGCTGAGAATCATCGCTTTTCTCCATAATTTCAATGGTTTCAAGAAGCTCTTCAAGTTGTTTTTTGCGTTGTCTCAATAATTCCTTTTGTCGAGATAACTGTTCTTCAAAGTTCATATCACTGTCGCTTTTTGTCATACCCTCAATCTGCTGCAAAGAAAAACCTAAATATTTTAACATCAATATTTTTTGCAGGATCGCAACCGATGATTCGTCATAATATCGATACCCCGCCTCAGAATAAGTCACAGGCTTTAGCAAACCTTTTGCATCGTAGAAACGAATCGTTTTTATTGATATTCCCGCCAACTTAGCAATTTCCCCAGCAGTATACATTTTCTTTTCCATTGTTTTCCTCCATTCATCACACTGACATTTTAAATAGAATCATCATTTGCTTAACTGATACCGATATCTGTAACATTGAAGAATAATAATTTTTCGCGCGTCGTTAATCTTCACTTTTATCATAAAGGATTACCTAAGGGGAGTGTCAAGCATGAAAATGATAT
>CAZNQZ010000120.1:0-6371 GCA_964575245.1 uncultured Lachnobacterium sp.
CGATGAAGACGGCCTCGCCGTCCTCGTATGCCACCGGGTTGATGGAGGCGTCAAAAGTCACGTCGGAGCAGAACACCCTATGCCCCTGAAGGGTCCCGGCGTTTGGCCTCGCCTGCCCATAGAGCTTTTCCGCGGCGAGCTTTGTGGCAAGATGCAGCGCGGCGGTGCCCGCGGACAGTGCCACTGCATACTTGCAGCCGACGTATCCGGCTGTCTGCTTTTCTATTTCGTTGATGTTGGGCCCGACGGTGCTCACCCAGTTTGTTTTTATCGCCTCGTCCGCCCAGCGCTGCTCGTCCCCGTGCATGGTGGGGCTTGAGAGCCAGATTTTAGATGAAAAAGGCGCAATTCCCGCGAACCGCGGGTCGGTTAATATATCATTCATTGTCTTCTTTTTATCATGCCATCCGTTTCATGGAGCAAAAACTGCACATCTCAAATACTTTTTTCTACTTCTGTTTTTCAATTAATTCTATCCCCAGATGAATTATGGTATTTCCATTCATAAATGGTACTTCTACCTCCGCAATCATTTTGTGGAGATTGATCTTCTTTACCATCCCCTGCATCTCTGCCAATGGACCGGAAACAATGCGAATCGTATTTCCCTCCTGAATATCAATCTGTGACAGCCCGACCTCGTTCCTTTCATCCAAACTGCGTGATCCGTCATTCTTCAGGAGCAGATCCAGCCACTGCTCCTCCTGTCTGGAAAGACGAACGAAATGCTCCATGTCTCTTCCCAGCATTTTCGTCAGGAGCGGGATCTTTTTTAACTGCAGATACAGTGCCTGCGCATCCGCTGTGGTGACGAACACATATCCCGGCAGCAGCTTCTCATGCGTTTCCACCCATTTCCCGTGAAATTTCTTCCGGATCAGCCTTGTCGGGTGAAAACACTGGTCATACACCTCCTCCGGAAGAATCTTTCGGATATGAACCTCCGTTTTTTCCTCGTCCCTCGGAGCAATCTGCAGCACATAATAATTCATTTCCTGATACCTCTTCAAAAACGGCATTTGGGCATAGCTTCGCCATCCGTGACAGCCTCCGCCGTCACGTCAAGCTACGGATATGTCATGCAACAGAAGCCCAAGTGCCCTTGCTTCAAGAAACTTCTGATTGTAATTTGTCAATGCCAGTCATTTCCTGATAGGTTGTCCCCAGAAACACAGTAATCTGACTATTTCAAAAATTATCAGCTGGAAAACTGCAATTTCCAGCTGACCTGCTAATGATTATACTGCAAAAGAGATACCAAGTCAATACTCACAGCTCTCCCGAATAGATTTCTATAACCAAAGTCTACAGCAAGCAAGCTAAAAAACAGGTTTTCCTATGATATACTAACCACATGCTTCTTAATCTCCAAAGCTTTATGGATCTCATCCATTGGAGTTTTTTGGGTCTTCTTGATAAACCCATTCAAAAAACGGATACCGTCATGCTGAACAAACAACAACCGAAAGATGCGCCCTGCACTGACATGAATCCTCAATTCAAAAATATCATCCTGAAGCTTGTCCCATAAATCAGATTTTCTTCCATTTTCCAAATCCTCTATCAGCCTCGAAACAGCATCCAAAAAATTCAGCAGATCGGCCTCATTCAAATTGTTTTCACACAGCGCCTCATTGGCATAGCATTTTCCCCTGACCTCAGCACATTTAACAGTTCGCCTGTATGGATAATGCTCCAGTATATATCGAATTTTTCCCTTTTCCTCCCGAAGATATTCTTTCAATATTTGCCCGACCACCGTAATATCCGGGATATTAATCTCCTCTTTGTTTCTGGAGCAAACGATTATTTCCTCTCTGAATTGCGGATGTTTAAAAGAAATAAGCTTTGCGCCTCTTTCAATCACTTCCGTAAAACAGTTAGGCTCCTCCCTGCTTACCGGATATCCGTATTGAGCTCCTTCTTTTGTTGCCACATCCGTATCCCAATAAGGCTCACAATAAGCAAGATTCACTATGTACTGTTTAAGTAAAGTAATCGCAGGCTCATTTGCCATCATCATAAGATCATGCAGGGTTAAATTTTCTGTTACCGCTGCCTGATAAAAATCCGATTTTTTGAGTAGAATAATTTCATTTTCTATCACAACATCCAACAAAGGTACCAGAATATCCCGTATGTAGGCAGAAAAAACCTCCACTCCCTGAAACTGCCCATCCAGAGAAAAATCATTAAGTATCAGTTCCATCCTTCCTCCCCGGCAATCCGATCATCCTGTTTAAATCTATGTCAAACTGATCAAACAAATCTTTTCGCTGATTTTCAACTCTTCCCATTTTCCCAATCTTCACTATCATGGTCTGTGACAAATGCTCCTCGTTCAGGCTGATGAAATGAATGTGAATTGCATCCCTTTTCATCTCTTTGGATGCAATACCCGCCCGAAATCCGTTAAATACATGGTCGCTGTGGGATTCAATAAAAAGCTGCCTGTGATTTTGAGAAACAAAATACAGAAATTCACAAAGCCTAGCCTGTGCCGCCGGATGCAGATGGATCTCCGGATTTTCCAGAACAATTACCGCCTCTCTTGGAGAAGAGAGGCATACGATCAGAACACTGATCAGATAGCTAATGCCTGATCCTATGTTCGTCGGCCTGATACGAACCGCATCATACATACGATAATTCGCCTTTATTAAATCCGCCCCCGAAATCTCTTCGGTGCTTATCTCAGCATCTGCAATATAGGACAGCCACCAGTTCACCTGTCCCAGAAGCGTATAATCCGTATTTCCCTTGCAAAAATCCGGTTCGATCACATCAGTATGATGTTGATTCAGATAGGAAATCGCATATTGCCCATCTGTTCCTATCACATCCTCCATGGTCATATTCTTTGCATAGATATTCTGCGGCCCTATTCTATGGCAGGACAAATATTGAAACTTCCTTTTTTGCAGGCGAAACCCTTCCAAAAAAAGCTCAGTTGCATCCTCCGAACCCGTCTCCCTCTGTGTCGAAAGGTTTCCATCCTTTTCCGGTCCAAACTTGATACGAACCCACTTATCTTCATTCCAGACAGAAATCTTTATCTTCTTCTTTTCTTCGTATATACAACGGCTCTCCGCATAAGATCCCAGAGATACGAGCCTTCCGTTTAATCCACATTTTTCCTCCATATTTTGTGCGACAAGCAAGAGCCCCTGCAGTACGGATGACTTCCCCGATGAATTCGTTCCAATTAGAAGATTGAGCTGCGAACAATCCATCTCCATTTTTTTGATGCTTTTTAAATTCTCAATCATTAATTTTTGTATCAGCATCCTTCAAACGACCTCCCTGTGTCCTCCGCCTGCTCCAGCCTCCATTTAAGCCGCTGTGCACTATCCCGATGATTTCCAATATTCTCCCGAAATTCATCGTTATCTATCAATTTATGAACAGCCTCTCTCACCTGCTCCTTCAAGCATTCTTTTGCAGCAGGCAAAAACAGCATCACATTCATCACCGTTTCAAAAACATTCATGTTTATCGGCGAGCGCCTCTCCCCGCCGCTTAATCGAAATCCATCCTCTCCGAGATATAAATACGATCTTTTAAGACACTCTGACACAGTCTCCTCTATTTCAGAGATCTCTGACTCCTCCATTTCGTTCAGCGCGTCCATCCCAATTCCCAGAAACTCATCGATATCGTCCTTATATACATACGCAGCGCCCTTTTCATCGAACAGCTTCTTTTTCTGATAAAGATAAAAAGTAATAAATCTGGTCAATATATATTTGTCCTTCATTCGCTTCTCATGTATAAACGCCTTTCCCGTAGCGTCAGCAAACGCGTCGCTTTCAGCCAGACGCTTAATTAAGCGCGTCGCCGCTCCCTGATATAAAGCATTTCTCATCTCCTGTCTGTTGAGGCGCATTCCGCCGCGGTTTACCCGGTCGAAAATATCAAACTTGATCCGATCCGGGGTTGGCGGCATAATTACATGTGCCTGAATTTGAAAATCCTCGATCTGAGTCCTCTGTACCGGAGACAAATCGGAAAACCTTTTACCGTCAAGCCCCGGGAGTATTTTCAAGTTACTTAGTTTATAATCGTTATTCATATAAGAGAACATTGCCGTCAGGCGCTGGCGGCCATCCACCACAATTAAATTTCCATATTTATCCTGATTAAAATAAAAAATGGGTAAGGGCAGCCCCATCAGCACACTCTCTACCAATTCCGCTTTGTTTTCTCTCCGCCAAATGTCCTCCCGCTGAAAATCACTGTCTAAAATGATTCTTTTTGGGTCGGCATCATATCGGCGTTTCAGTTCAAACAATGAATAGAATCCCTTATCAACTTTGATTCCGCTCATGGGATAGACTTTCCCCTCTTCATGTTCCTTAATATCCAACTCATCATCATGCTCAACAAGATGACTTCCAGTTTTTATCAATCTTCCCATAAAAGCGTTCTCCTATGCAAAACCGCCATATTCAAAATAATTATAATAGATTTTCTGTCTATTTACAATAATAAACAGCCTCTGCTCCCCCTCACCGAAATTCCCCATCATGCTTTTTGAAGAAGTTATAGTATTCCCGCACATTGGCAAGCTCCGTCCAGCGTTTCACATCCACCGGCTCCGCGTCCATGTCATATATTTTTGCGCCCTTTAAGGCCAGCAGGAAGGGCGAGTGCGTAGCGATGATAAACTGGCAGCCAAAGAATCTGGCAGAGTCCTCCAGAAAACGCGCCAGCTCCTGCTGCCGTTCCGGGGAAAGGCTGTTTTCCGGCTCATCCAGAAGGTAGAGCCCGTTCTCCTCAATCTTTTCTGAAAAATACAAAAAGGCACTCTCCCCGTTGGAGTGCTCCCGCACATTGTCCATCAGATTGGCGCGCACATACTTCGACTGCGTCTTACTCCGGGCAGCCACCACCTTTTTCAGCGTCTCATAGTCCTCCATGGATTTCATCTGAAATTTCGAGTATTTCATCTCCAGAAATTCGTCAAAGAGATCCTCCCGCTTCCGGGAGATGCCGTCGTTTAAGCTCCGCAGGTTCAGCATAAAATCAAACACGTCGTCGCTGGTAATGACTCTGCCGTTTTCCGGCAGAGGACAGGCCGTCTCAAAGCTGCACATGCGCGTGTAATCCTCAAAGAAATTGCTCCTGTTAAACAGCGCATCCCGCTTCAGCCCCAGGGTCTCGGCAATCACATTCAATGCGGTGGTCTTGCCGGAGCCGTTGCCGCCGTATAAAATAGTGACCGGCTCAAAATCCAGTCTCCGGAGCCCGTGCCGGGGCAGTACCTGAAAGGGATAAAAGGAATCGTAGCACGTCCTTTTAATCCCCATCAGGAAACTGTATTCTCTCTCAACATCGGGAAAGGTAAAAAGCGATAAATAAATCATGGCATACCTCAGCGATCCATCAGTTTTCGGGCTGTAATCCTGCCCATGGCCTGTCTCACCGGACGGTACAGCGCAAGCATCAGGACAAAATTTCCGATACAGTGCAGCACATCCCAGCGGATGCCTGCCACCCACCATGTAAATCCGGCGTACAGCCCAGCCCGGATTCCATTGTCAACCGCGCCGATAATTCCGTAGGGAATGGCGCATAAGAAACCGAAAAACAGCCCGAAAAAAGCGGACAGAATGCTCCAGAACCAGACCGACTCCTGTCTCCTGCTCAGGTAGGCGATCCATGCAAGCAGGGGCCACACATACAGATACATCAGAAACCAGAGCCCCATACCGTAGAGACATCCCTCAATCAGGACAAACACCGGAACCACGAACAAAATCCTCCACCCGAAATACAGGGTAAACATGATAATCCAGAAGGATACCAGCTCGATGTTCGGCAGAGCGCCAAGAGCTTCCTTGCACACCACAAGAACTGCCGCCATGACGCCTGTCAGCGCAATATCATGAACTTTAATTTTCGGGCCCTTTCCCTCCCGTCTCACCTTTTTGTCCCCGTTTCCAGCCATGCCGTACTACTCTTTATCCTGTGGCGGCGTATACTCAAACCGGTAGACGTCGCCGTCCTTCACGGGCTGGCTGTCGATGCCGTACTGGGCGTATTCCCCGTTGACATAGATCGCCCAGTAGGAGCCGTCCTCATTCCAGTTGTGTGTTTCCCCGTTGATGGTGTAAAGGGTGTAGCCGAAATCCCCCACCTCTCCGTCAAAGGTGAAATCCTTCGCCTCCTCCATGGCCTGGCGCAAAAACTCCGCGTCCGTCTTCACCTCATATTTTGAGGTCTGTTTTTCCTGATTCAACACCTCCAGCGTAACCGACTTGCTGCCCTCCACGGGCTTTGGCCGGAATACGCCATAAACAATCAAAAAAGCCGCCAGCGCAACCACAAGCACCGCAGCCAGCCCAATGACTATTTTCTTGTTTTTCTTT
>CAZNQZ010000121.1:0-6338 GCA_964575245.1 uncultured Lachnobacterium sp.
CGCAAAAGGAATATTTCCGGCGTACCGAAGCGGTCGTTTCACGCAAAACACTATATCTAGTGCGAAAATATGACGGATCAACATGTATTTGTGGTTGCGACATTTTATTAAAAAAAGATTTAAAAATTTACAAATTTCCCCTTTCCATGCGGAAAAAATCGTGCTATAATGAATTCCAACGCAACTATTTACGGTCAGGTTTCTACAATCGAGGAACATCCACCTCTTTGACAGGGACGTGCGGAGGCAGGCAGTATGGCAGAACGAAATTGGAAAAAACTAAAACGCATGGAGCTTCTGGAGCTGTTGCTGGACAGAAGCAAGGAAATCGAACATCTTCGGAATTATCTGGAAGAGGCAAACCGCAGGATCGAGGATTGTGAGAAGAACATTCGAAATGTGGGTGAGGTCAATGCGGCCATCGAGAATCTCAAAAAGACGATTCACGGCCTTGAGTTGACGACCGATAAGGTAAATGCCGCGACACAGCAGGCGGAGGACGCGGCCCGTCAGGCGGAGGAAGCGCTGGAGCAGTCGCGCGAAGCCTCCCGTCAGGTGGGGAAGGCGCTGATGCAGTCGCGCGAAACCTCGCGCCAGGCGGAGGAGGCGCTGGAGCATTCCCGTGAGGCGTCGCGTCAGGCCGGGGAGGCTCTGGAGCGGTCCCGTGAGACCTCGCGTCAGGCCGGAGCTGCGCTGGAGCAGTCGCGCGAGGCCTACCGTCAGGCGGAGGAGGCATTGGAGCGTGCGGATCAGGGAGTGCAGCAGACCTATCAGGCGGCGAGGAGGATCGGAACTCTCTCCTACCAGACGGAGCGTGTCGTGGAGCAGGCCTGTGCCATCGCGAGCCGGATTGATGTGCTGGGCCTAAGGCCGATAGGTAGAATGCATGGATAGTGATCGGAAAGAAAAAAACGCAGATCTGCAGCTGGCAGGCCTGCGCAGAGAAGTGCAGAGGGTTCGCTATAATCAGCGTTTTCGAAGAACTCTGTATACGGCCGCGGGGGCGTTTCTGGTTGCCGCGGTCGTATTTGTGCTGGTAACAAGCCGTTGGCTGCCAATTGTGCGCGTGGAGGATAATTATATGAGTCCCGCGATTGCGGAAGGACAGCTGGTGGTTGCGCCGGGGGCTGAGGACTATAAGCGTGGGGATATTATAGCTTTTTACAGCAATCACAGGGTACTGGTACGCCGGGTGATTGCCTGTGAGGGAGACTGGGTGAACCTTTCTGAGGACGGCACCGTGTATGTCAACGATGTTGCGGTTGACGAGGACTATCTGGAAGAAAAGGCATTGGGAGACTGTGAGATTAAGCTGCCCTGTCAGGTGGCGAAGGGCAGCTTTTTTGTGATGGCGGACAAACGAAGCTGCTCAGTCGATTCCAGAGATTCGTCGATCGGCCTTGTCTCCGAGGGGCAGGTAATTGGACGGGTCATGTTTTGCATCTGGCCCCCGGGGCGGCAGGGAAAGGTTTAGAACACAACCTGATTTCTTCCTGATGTTTTTCCCATATAGAGTTTCTCGTCGGCGCGCTTGATGCAGCGTTCGATGTCTGAGCAGAAGTCGTATTCCTCTATGCCAAAGGTCATGGTAATGGAAATTTCCTGATCATTGTAGGGAATAGTTTTTTTCGACAGTTGGTGCCGGAACTGATCCAACTGGGCAAACACCTCGTCACCGTTGATATTCTCAAAAATCAGCAGAAATTCCTCTCCGCCCCAGCGCGCAGGCCTTCCCTTATCGCTCATAAACGCAAGCATCTGTGCGCCGATAGTTCGGAGAACCTCATCTCCGCCCTCGTGGCCGTAAGTGTCGTTTACCTTCTTAAAGAAATCGATATCGCCCATGGCAACAGTGAAACCGGTGCCTGCTTTTTGGGAGCTTTCGATCAGGTGCTCCAGATAGGTGTCGATAGCCCGGCGGTTATACAGCTTTGTCAGGGGATCAACGGAGGCCATTCGGAGAATTTTGTCGTTGTAGTCCATCAGCTTTTTCTCGGTGGAGATATTGTCCATGCTGAACGCGAGGAGGATGGCGGTGGTGCAGATAAAAATGGTGATTGTGTTGAGCGCCTGATGAAGCAGTGCCATACCGGAACTTAGGGCAATGGCAGGCTCCGCGTTCTTGTTCCACAGATAGAGACCGATGCGGAGGGCACAGAGCGCTGTGGCAAACACAATTTTGTAGGAAGCGTTTTTGCGGCTGGTGACGCAGACAAAAACCAGAAGCACAAACATATAGTGCTGCACTCCGCAGTCCCATCCCAGAAGATAGAGGTAAAACAGAATCCATAATAGGGTAGCAGTCAGGGCGATATTGATGGCGAGGGCAGTGCGCTGCTGGTAAGTGAGCGCAAAGCAGAGCAGATAGGTTGCCAAAAACAGTATGTCAGGCAGCAGTGCCGGCCAGTTTCCTGAGGCCGGCAGCAATATTCCCTGACATAACAGATAGCTGCACATGATAAGAGAGTACACGCGCAAAATCACCGATACTTTTTTTGTTTCATTTTCGTTCTTTACATCTTTGTTTATGAACGCAAAAAAACGTTCCGGCAATTTCTTTTTTGTTTCCAAGTTAAATTTCCCCCACTGATCTATTTGATACCACGAATTGTATTTTTCGCTATTCTACACTTTAATAATTCTCATGATACCACATCCTCGGAAAAATTCAACTTCTTACCGTTTATCCGGCGTTTTTCTTTTTGCCAACCATGATCACTGACTGGATTACGAGGAACAGGCAGAGCATGGCGGCAATGGTGATCCCGGTCCACCAGGCATCCCCGAGTCCGGCGGAGGACACAATGTTCTGGATGGTGTTCAGCGAGAGCACTCCGAAAAGAGTTCCGATAATATTGCCGACGCCGCCGGTCAGCATCGTTCCGCCGATGATGGAGGAGGCGATGGCGTTCATCTCCATGCCCGCAGCGTGGGTCGGGGAGCCGGAGCCGATGTGCAGGAAATACACAAAGCCGCCGATTCCCGCCAGCAGCCCGCAGAGCACATGGGAGATAAACCGGGTGCGCCTGACGTTGATTCCCAGCATGAGGGCGCTCTGCTGGCTGCCGCCCACTGCGTAGAAGCTTCGCCCGAGCCTGGTCCAGCGGAGCATACAAAAGAGTGCGATGACAATCAGCAGGGCCACAATCGCGCCGATTTCCACATAGGCGTTTAGAAAGACGCCGTTTCGGTTGTAGGAGCCTATGCCCGGAATGGAAATCCTCGTATTTTTCAGGGACGTGAACGCCGGGTTCTGCACATTGAACGGGTTCGAGTGGATGATGGTGGTCAGGCCCTTTGCGAAGAACATGCCGGCCAGCGACACGATGAAGGGCTGGATGTCCAGGTATGCCACGAGAAAGCCCTGCACCAGGCCAAAGGCGAGGCCGATGCCCAGAGCGATCAGGATTGCGACAAACGGGCTGCTCCCGATATAGTCAAAGTAGACTGCACAGGTCATACTGACCAGACACACGACGCCTCCGACAGAGATGTCAATTCCGCCCGTGATCATGACAATGCTCATGCCGCAGGAGGTGATGATCAGCGCCGCGTTGGAATTTAGGATATTGAAAAATGCCTGCGGACTCAGGAAGGCGCCGCCCTCAAAGATCATCGCACCTATGTACATCAGAAAGAAAACGACGATCGTGATGGCGAGGAGCAGGTTTGTGTCGGACATGGCCCACATCCGTTTGCTGAGAGTTTTCATAATCAAGCCACCTCCTTTGCAGTCTTGGTCTTTTTCCTGCCGATGCTCTCCAGCTTAGCGCGCACGGTCGGGGCGCTGAGCACGACAATAAGAATTACGGCCACTGCCTTATATGCGCTCAGGGCGTCCGATTTTACCTTGCAGCGGTACAGCGTCGTGGTGAGGAACTGGATGACGTAGGCGCCCAGTACCGAGGTCCACATGTTAAATTTGCCGCCGCCCAGCGCGTTTCCGCCCAGCGCCACCGCCAGAATGGCATCCATCTCGATGTCCTGCGCGATGGCAGAATAGTTGATGGTATACAGGCGGCTGGTCTTGATCAGGCCAACCACCGCCACGCAGAAGCCCAGGATCACAAAGCTCAAAAATTTCATGAACTGCGGGTTGATTCCGTTCAGCCGCGAGGAGTTCTCGTTGATACCGACGGACTGTGTGTAGAGCCCGAGAGTCGTAAAGCGGAGCGCCAGGGCGGTCAGGACGATCATAATGATGGTGATGAAGATCGCAGTCGGGATCGGGCATCCGGGGATCAGGCCGCCGAAAACGCCAAAGGAGGGATCATTCACCTTTGGGAGTCGGTTGTTGTTGATCCAGGCGGCAATGGAGCGCCCGGCTGTGTAGAGGATCAGGGTCGCGACCATGGGCGGGATCTTAAAGACTGCCACAAGCGTCCCGTTGAACGCGCCGAACAGCATGGAGACGACGCAGGCGACCAGGAATGCCACGATAATCGGGGCCTTCATCTCTGCCGGGCTGGGATCGGTGCCGCAGAGCACACGCAGGATCACACTGCCCGCGATGGCGACAGTTGCGCCGACGGAGATATCCTGTCCGCCGCTGGCGGCGGTCACAAGCGTCATGCCAATGGCGAGGATCGCGAGCTCAGAGCCGAAATTTAAGATGGCGATCGGGTATCCCGACAGGATCGGATTGCCGTCGTTTGTTGTGCCGAGCTCAATGGCAAAAAATTCCGGTCCCAGGATCAGGTTGAAGATAATCAGGGCCAGGAGCGCCGCGATCGGGATAAAGAACTGATTTCTCAATATTTTATTTATCATGGCTGTCACCTCCGGCAATGGTATTCATTATATTGGCCTGCGTCAGGCCGTCCCCGGATATCTCGCCGACCACCCTGCGGTCGCGCATGACAATCAGTCGGGAGCAGGTGCGCAGCATCTCATCCGTCTCGGAGGAGATGAAGGTCACGCTCATGCCCTCGGAGGCGAGCTTTAGCACCAGCTTTTGGATTTCTACTTTTGTGCCCACGTCGATGCCGCGGGTCGGCTCATCCAGAATCAGATACTGCGGGTTGGTGAGGAGCCAGCGGGCGAGGATCACCTTCTGCTGGTTGCCGCCGGACAGGGATTTGATCGGCGTGTCCGCCGAGGCCGTCTTGATCTCCAGCAGCTTTATGTACTCCTGCGCCATCTTCTCCGCCGCGGAGCGGGTGAAGGGGCGGAAAAAGCCTCGCTTTACCTGCAGGGCGAGAATAATGTTCTCCCGCACGGACAGGTCCCCGATAATGCCGTCAAGCTTGCGGTCCTCCGGGAGGTA
This sequence comes from uncultured Lachnobacterium sp., assembly GCA_964575245.1. Lineage (GTDB taxonomy): Bacteria > Bacillota > Clostridia > Lachnospirales > Lachnospiraceae > Roseburia. The sequence goes on from CAZNQZ010000121.1 coordinate 5,267, forward strand.
GGCGATGCCCTGCTTCATGGCGTCCATTGGCTTTCGGATCTTCACGGGCTTCCCGTTCATTTTGACGGAGCCTCCAGTCACGTGGTCCGCCCCGAAAATCGCACGCACGCACTCGCTGCGGCCGGAGCCGAGCAGACCGGTAAAGCCGTTGACCTCCCCCTTTTGGATGTGGAAGTCAAAGGGCTTAATTCCGGCGTTGCTGGCCAGGTTCTTTGCCTCGAGCACGGGAGCCGAGCTGTCCTTGGAATCGAAGGGCTTGCTCTCGCTCTTGATGTCGCTCATGTCATCCAGCTCCTTGCCGAGCATTTTGGATACCAGCTGTACGCGGGGAAGACTTGCAATTTCGTATTCGCCCACCAGCCTGCCGTCTCTGAGCACCGTGATCCGGTCGCTCACCGCATAAACCTGGTCGAGGAAGTGGGTGACGAATATAATGCCGACACCGCGGGCTTTCAAATCCCGCATGAGGCCGAAGAGCTTCTCGACCTCGCTCTCGTCCAGGGAGGAGGTGGGTTCATCCAGAATCAGGACCTTGCACTCCATGTCCACGGCGCGGGCGATGGCCACCATCTGCTGGATTGCGATGGAGCAGGTGGAGAGCTGTTGGGTTGCCTTCGCGGGAATGCCAAGGGATTTCAGGATTTTGTCGGCCCCGGCGTTCATTTTTTTCCAGTTCTGGCCGATGCCCTTTGTGCGTCCGATGTACATGTTCTCCGCGACCGTCAGATTCGGGCACAGGGTGATCTCCTGATACACCGTGCTGATTCCCAGATTCTGTGCGTCCTGCGGGGAACGGATGGAGACGGCCTTCTCATGTCCCCGCAGGTAGATTTCGCCGCCATCCTTCTCATGCACGCCTGTCAGCACCTTGATCAGTGTGGATTTCCCCGCGCCGTTTTCCCCCATCAGCGCGTGAACCTCTCCCTCGCGGAGCGTGAAATCCACATCCTGCAGTGCGTGGACTCCCGGGAATACCTTCTCGATGCCCCGCATTTCCAGTATTGATTTCTCTTGCATGCGTGTTGCCCCTTTCTTTGAGATAAATAAAGAAAAGGCACAGTACAGGGACCGC